>JAIUYB010000055.1 GCA_020216625.1 Desulfarculus sp. | reverse complement strand
CTGAGCGGCGGGGGGGCGGGCGCCTGGGGAGAGAAAACGCAATGAGCCTCATCGATGCGGCCACCGAGATCCGGCCCGGCGAGGGCCTGGACCTGGACCGGGTGGAGGCCTACCTGAAGGCGAGCATTCCGGGACTCGCGGGTCCCATGACCATCCGCCAGTTCCCATCCGGATTCTCCAACCTCACCTATTTCGTGCGGGTGGGGGAGCGCGAGTTGGTCCTGCGCCGTCCGCCCCACGGCACCAAGGCCAAGAGCGCCCATGACATGGGCCGCGAGTTCAGGGTGCTCACGGCACTGCGGCCGCATTTTCCCTATTGCCCCCGAGCCCTGGCCTTTTGCGCCGATGAATCGGTGATGGGCTGCCAGTTCTACGTCATGGAGCGCATCACCGGCGTCATCGTGCGCAAGGATCTGCCTCCGGGCCTGGACCTGGGGCCCAATGAGATGGGCCGGCTCACCCGCCGCCTGGTGGAGGTGATGGCCGAGCTGCACGGAGTGGATTACCAGGCCGCCGGGCTGGCCGACCTGGGCAAGCCGGAGGGCTACGTCCGCCGCCAGGTGGAGGGCTGGAGCCTGCGGTATCGAAACGCCCGCACCGACAACGTGCCCGACGGCGAGGCGGTCATGGCCTGGCTGGCGGTCAAGATGCCGCCGGAGAGCGCGCGCCCGGCCATCATCCACAACGACTTCAAGCTGGACAACGTGGTGCTGGATCCGGCCGACCCCTTGCGGATCATCGGGGTGCTGGACTGGGAGATGGCCACCCTGGGCGATCCCCTGATGGACCTGGCCTGCACCCTGGCCTATTGGGTCCAGGCCGACGACCCGCCGGAACTGCGCCACATCTCGGCCATGCCCACCATCCGCCCCGGCAGCCTGACCCGGGCCCAGGCGGTGGAGCACTACGCCCGCCTCACAGGCCGGGTCATGGACCAGATGGACTTCTATTACTGCTTCGGCCTTTTCCGGCTGGTGGTCATCGTGCAACAGATTTATTATCGCTATCACCATGGACAGACCCAGGACCCGCGCTTCGCCCAATTGCCGGCCATGGTCCAGGCCCTCCTGGCCCAGGCGGGACGGGTGATCGAAAAATCGGCGTTGTAGCGCCGCCAACCTCGGCAGGGAGTCGGGACATGAGCCAGCACAAGGTTTCCCTGGTCAAGTATGAAAAGCCCCTGGATTCGGTGCGCCGCGCCCTGGATCTCTGCGGCGGACTGGATGCCATCGCCCCCGGCGACAAGGTCTTCCTGAAGCCCAACATCGTCTTCTGGACCCGCCTGGCCGAATTCCCCAAGTACGGCGTCATCACCACCAGCCGGGTGGTGCAAGACGTGGTGGCGCTTCTGGCCGAGCGCGGGGTCAGGGACATCACCATCGGCGAGGGCATGGTCCTGGGCCGGCCCAACGACCGCGAGACCGCTCCCCACGCCTTCGAGAGCCTGGGCTATGCCGAATTGGGCCGGCGCTACGGAGTCAAAACCGTGGACGCCTTCACCCGGCCTTTCCGCGAGGTGGACCTGGGCGACGGCATGAAGCTGTCGTTCAACGTGGACATCCTGGACAGCGACGTGGTGATCAGCCTGCCGGTGATGAAGACCCATGCCCAGACCATGGTCAGCCTGGGGATCAAGAACCTCAAGGGCATGATCGACGTCAACTCGCGCAAGCGCTGCCACAGCGCCGATCCCCAGCGCGATCTGCACGCCTGGATATCTCGCCTGGCCGATCCCTTCCCCCGCGTCCTAGCCTTGCAGGACGGTATCTACACCGCCGAGATGGGGCCCAGCTTCGACGGCATCATGCACCGGTCCAATATCCTGGTGGCCTCCTGGGACGTGCTGGCCGCCGACCTGGTGGGGGCGCGGCTGTTGGGCCAGGACCCGGCCCAGATTCCCTACCTGGTCCATGCCGCCAGCCGCAGGGGGCGCGACACCAGCCTGGACGGAATCGAGGTCCTGGGCGAGCGGATCGAAGATTTGGCCCGGCCGCACCAGTGGTGCTTCCCCTACAACGAGCAGGGGACCCTGCCGCTTCCCATGGTCAAACGGGGCATGGCCGGCATCAGCTACTACAAGTACGACAGCAGCCTGTGCACCTATTGTTCCACCATCAACGGCGCGGTTCTCTCGGCCATCGCCATGGCCTGGAAGGGCGAGCCCTGGAACCAGGTGGAGGTGCTGACCGGCAAGATGATGCGGCCCAGCGGCAAGGCCAACAAAACCATCCTCCTGGGCAAATGCATGTACCAGGCTAACAAGGACAACCCGGCCATCAAGGAGATGATTCCGGTCAAGGGCTGCCCGCCCCAGCCCGAGCAGATCAACGCCGCCCTGCACCAGGCCGGCATCATGGTCGAGCCGGCCATCCTGGCCAACCTGGAGAGGATGCCGGCCACCTACCTGAAGCGTTACGAGGGCAAGCCGGAGTTCGACCCCGGCCTGTTCCGGGTGGAGTAGGGCCATGGCCGGGCGGACGCAAGATGGTTTCGCGGGCCAGCGGGTGCTGGTGGTGGGCGCTGGCTTCATGGGCGCGGGCATCGCCCAGGTCTGCGCCGCCCGGGGATTGCGGGTGAGCCTCGGCGACGTGTCCCAGCCCGCCCTGGATCGGGCCCGGGCCGGCATTGTCGCCTCGCTGCAAAAGCTGGCCGGCAAGGGTCAGTTGACCGAGTCACCCCAGACGGTGCTGGACCGCATCGACTTCGGCCTGGCTCTTTCACCGGCGGCCGAGGCCGACTGGATCATCGAGGCCGCCCTGGAGAACCTGGAGCTGAAGCTCAAGCTCTTCGCCGAACTGGACCGCCTGGCCCGACCCGAAGCGGTCCTGGCCAGCAACACCAGCTCCATCCCCATCACCCGGCTGGCCGCGGCCACCGCGCACCCCGAGCGGGTGCTGGGCCTGCATTTCTTCGGACCGGTGCCCTTGATGGGCCTGGTGGAGGTGGTCAAGGGCCAGAACACCGACCCGGAGGCGTTCGAGCGCAGCGCGGAATTCATCCGCTTCCTGGGCAAGACCCCGGTCAAGGTGGCGCGCGACATTCCGGGCTTCGTGATGAACCGAGTTTTTTCCGCCGCCTTTCGCGAGGCGGTGGACCTGGTGGCCGAGGGAGTGGTCAGCCCCGAGGACCTGGACGCGGGCATGCGGCTGGGATACGGCTGGGCGGCCGGGCCGTTCGAGATCGCCGACAACGCCGGTCTGGACACCTGCGCGTTGATCAACCGTTTCCTGGTCTCGGTGGGCGAAAAGAACCTCACCCCGCGTTCGGACCTGGTGGAGCGCCTGGTGGCCCAGGGTCGGGTGGGGCGCAAGGTTGGTAAGGGGTTCTACCGCTACACCCCCGACGGCAAGCGCCAGCCCTGGCGCGATGAGGGGTAAGGGCATGGTTCCCGAGACGCTGGCGGCGGGTCTGGAAACGGGCCCGCCGCCGGCGTTCGCGTGGCCAGGTGTGTATGGCTAGGGCTTGGTCTCGTTCTCGCCCAGGTCGCCGGCCACCCACTGCAGGGTGACGCTGGCCACCAGGTAGTCGCGCCGGGCCTTGGCCAGGTTGCCCTGGGCCTGGCGCAGGTTGAGCTGGGCGTCGTCTACGTCCAGGCGGGTCTTGACCCCGTAGAGATAGCCTTTTTCGGCCATGTCCAGCAGGCGGGTGGCCTGCTCCACGGTGCCGGAGAGGGCGCGCACGATCTCGGCGCTTTCGCCCACCGCGTTCAGGGCCTCGGTGACCTCCAGGCCGATCTTGTCCATCAGTTGCGCCTGCTCGATGCCCAAGCGGCGCTCGTCGCTCTTGGCCTGGCTGACCTTGCCCCGGCTTTTGAGGCCGTCGAAGATGGGCCAGGTCAGGAAGACGCCGCCCATGGCCATCTCGCCATACTCGCTGTTGTCGCCCGCCGCTTGGTCGCGGCGGCCATACTGACCCTGAAAGTCCAGGCGCGGCTTGTCGCCCGCCTCGTAGACCGTAACCAACTCTCCGGCCATCATGCGCTGGTGCTTGAGCGACATCAGCTCCGGGCGCTTTTCCAGGGCCCGGGCCAGAACCGCGTCGTGGGCCGGGGGTGGGGAGAGATTCACCATCAGCTTGCCCTGGGCGTCCAGGGTGCGGCCGTCCCGGGCCAGCAACAGGCCCAGGCGTTCGCGGGCGGTGCGGATCAGGTTGTCGGTATGGATCACGTCCGGCCGCGCGTTCTCCACCGCCACCTGGGCCGCCAGCACGTCGTAATCGGTGGCGGTGCCGGCGTCGAACTTGCGTTTGGCCTCGTCCAGATGACGTTGGCGTTGCTCGAGGTTCTGGCGGGCGATGGCGTTCAGCTCCTTGGCCAGGAGCACGTCGTGGAAGGCCTGGGTGACGTCGCGCAGGGCGGCTTGACGCATCTGGCGTAACTGGTCGTCGGCGGTGAGGATGCCCACCTCGGCCGCGCGGATGGCCGCGCCGATCTGGCCCCAGGTGTAGAGCGCCTGGTTGAGCGTCACCAACCCCTGGAAGCTGTCGGTCTGCACCGGGATCAGGCCGCCGGTCAGGGCCCGTTGGCTTTCATCGCGCTGGCGATAGGCGTGGGCGCTGATGGTGAAGCGGGGCAGGGCGGCCGAGCGTTCCTCCACGTAGCGTCCTTGGACGTAGTTCTTGTACTCCAGGGCCTTGTGGATGTCGCGGTTTTTCTCCAGCACCAGGGAGCGGACCTGGTCCAGGGTCAGCATCTCCACCGGCGGGCTGCTCGCGTCGGTGGATTGGGCCTTGGGCTCGGGAGCGGCCAAGGCTGGAACGGCCAGGGCCAGGAGCAGGCCGGCGGCGATGGCGAGTGGTTTGATCATGATCTGGCCTCGCGGGGCGAATGGCGGCGGCGTTTGAGCCAGGCCACCGCGTCCTCCAACAACGTGTACATCACCGGCACCACCAGCAGGGTGAGCAGGGTGGAGGTGATCAGTCCGCCGATGACCGCCCGGGCCATGGGCGCGCGCATCTCCGCGCCCGCCCCCAGGGCCAGGGACAGCGGCAGCATGCCGAAGATCATGGCCAGGGTGGTCATCATGATCGGCCGCAGACGGGTGCGGCCGGCTTCGATCAGGGCCTGGCGGCGCTCCATGCCCCCGGCCCGCAGCACCTTGGCGTAGTCGATGAGCAGGATGGCGTTCTTGGTCACCAGGCCCATCAAAAGGATTAGACCAATCAGGCTCATGATGCTCAAGGTGTCGCCGGTCAGCAGCAGCATGGTGGCCATGCCCACCACCGAAAGGGGCAAGGAGAACATGATGGCCAGCGGGTCCACGAAGGACTCGAACTGCGCGGCCAGAATCAGGTAGACGAAGATCACCGCCAAGAGCAGGGCCTCGAACATGTAGCCGAAGGACTCCACCATGTCTTCGGCCTCGCCGGCGAAGCCCAGGCGATAACCGGGGGGCAGGTCCAGGGTGGCCCCTACCCTGCCGATGGCCTCCATGGCGGTGCCCATGGGCAGGTCGTCCAGATTGCCGGTGATGGCCACCTGGCGGGTGAGATCGCGGCGGTCGATCTGGCTGGGGCTCATGGCCATGGTGTAGCGGACCAGTTCGCCCAAGGGCACCAAGGCGGTCTGGCCCTGGGGGCCGCGTACCGCCAGCCGCAGGCGCTCCACCTGGGCCGGGTCCATGCGCAAGGCTTCGGGCAGGCGCACCCGCACGTCCACCGCGTCGCCGTCCTCGTCCTCGTAGGTGCTCACCGCCTGGCCGCCTACCAGGGCCCCCACGGTGCGGGTGATGTTCGCGGTCATCACCCCGGCGTC
Source organism: Desulfarculus sp. (assembly GCA_020216625.1). Classification (GTDB taxonomy): domain Bacteria; phylum Desulfobacterota; class Desulfarculia; order Desulfarculales; family Desulfarculaceae; genus JACRDC01. The sequence continues at coordinate 3,677 of JAIUYB010000055.1, read as the reverse complement.
CACCGCCCGCTCGCGGTCCACGATCAGGCGAAATTCGGGGATGTCGTGCTCCAGGGTCATTTCCAGGTCCACCACGCCTGGTATCTTGTAAAGATCGGCCTTGAGCCGGCCGGCGTAGTCCTTGAGCACCGCCAGATCCTCGCCGCGCAGATCAACCTCCAGTTGCTTGGTGCCATGCAGGCGGCCCACCTCGTTGATGCTGGGGCTGATGCCCGGTATCTGCCCCAGTTTCTGACGCACCTCCTTGGCCACCGCGAACTGGTGGCGGGAGCGCTTCTCGCGCGGGGTGAGCCGCACGTAGACCCGATTGTCGCGCACGGTTCCCTGGTCGCCGGCCCCGATGGTGGCGTAGGTCTCCTCCACTTCGGGGATCGTTTTCAGCATGGCCAACACCGCCTCCAGGCGGTCGCGGCTTTCGGCCAGGGAGGCGTTGGGGGCGGTGGTGAAGTCGATCTGGAACTCGGCCCGGTCGTACTCCTGGAAAAAAGTGCTGGGCAGGGCGGCGAAGGCCACCAGGCCGGCCACGAAGGCGCCGATGGCCAGGCCCATGACCGCTAGCCGATGATCCAAGGCCCAGCCGATCATCCCCCGGTAGCGGTCGCCCACTCGGTCGAACCAGTCGTTGAAGCGGTCCAGCAGGCGGGCCACCAGGTGGCGCTTACCGGTGCGCTCGATATCCGGGTCGTACCAACGGCTGGAGAGCATGGGGTCCAGGGTGAAGGAGACGAAAAGGCTGACCATCACCGCGAAGGTGACGGTGATGCCGAACTGGAAGAAGAAGCGGCCGATGATGCCCTTCATGAAGGCCACCGGCACGAAGACCGCCACGATGGAGAAGGTGGTGGCCAGCACCGCCAGGCCGATTTCGCTGGTGGCTTCCCGGGCGGCGGTGAAATGGTCCTTGCCCCGCTCCAGATGGCGCACGATGTTCTCGCGCACCACGATGGCGTCGTCTATCAATAGCCCGATGGCCAGCGACAGGGCCATCAGGGTCATCACGTTCAGGGTCATGCCCATGAAGTGCATGGCGATGAAGGCGCTGATGACCGAGATGGGCAGGGTGAGCCCGGTGATGACCGTGGAGCGCCAGGAGTTGAGGAACAAAAAGACGATGAAGATGGTCAGCAGGCCGCCCTCGACGAGGGTCTTTTCCACGTCGTCCACCGAGTCGCGGATCATCACCGAGCCGTCACGCACCACCTCGATGTTCACGCCTTCGGGCAGCTCGGCCTGGAGCTTTTGCACCACCTTCTTGACCGAGTCCACCACCTGCACCGTGTTGGCCCCGGTCTGCTTGAGGATGTCGATGCCCACCGCCGGTTGGCCGCCCACCAGGGCCAGGGAGCGTTGCTCCTCCACCCCGTCCACCACCTTGGCCACTTCCTTGAGCAGCACCGGGCGGCCCCCGCTGTGGCCGATGACCATGGTCTCGAATTGCTGCACCAGGTCGGGCTTGCCCGAGACCCGCAAGGGATACTCGCTCTGGCCCCGGGTCAGACGGCCCAGGGGGGTGTTGACGTTCTCGCTCTTGAGGCCCTCGATGACCTGGTCCACCCCCATGCCCAGGGCCTGGAGGCGCACCGGGTCGATCTCCACCCCCACCTCGCGCTTGGCCTCGCCCACCAGGTCCACCTTGCCCACCCCGGGCAGGGACTCCAGGCGGCGCTTGATGCGTTTGTCCACCAAGGTGGTCAGCTCGCGCTGGCTCAGGCGCGTGGAGCGCACCGCCAGGGAGACGATGGGCATGGCCGCGAAGTCCATCTTCTGGATGATGGGCTCCTCGATGCCCTGGGGCAGGTCGCCCCGGATGCCGTTGACCTTGGCCCGGGCCTCCTGGGTGGCCTCGTTGATCTTGATCTCCAGGTGGAACTCCACCACCACGGTGGAGACGCCCTCCCGGCTGGTGGAGAGCACGTGCTTGACCCCGGCGATGGGGTTGACCGCCTCCTCGATGCGCCGGCTGACCTCGCGCTCCACCGTCTCCGGCGAGGCCCCGGGATATTTGGTGATGATGGAGACCACCGGGATCTCCACGTCCGGGAACATGTCGATGGCCAGGCGGCGATAGGAGAACAGGCCCAGAGTGACCAGGGCCAGCATCAGCACCGTGGCGAAGACCGGGCGCTTGATGGAAAGATCGGACAGGAACATGGGTCCTCATCCCCGGCCGCCGACGCGGCCTCGTCAAAACCCCAGCCCTGGCTCCCCGCCGGAGGCTCCCGGCGCGGGCGGGAGATTCTCGCCCAGACCGGCCCGCGCCGGCCTAGCCCTCGGACTCCTGGATGATTTTCACCGGGTCGCTGGGCCGCAGGTTGAAGCCGCCGCGCACCACGATCCGCTCGCCCGGATCAAGGCCCCCGGCCACCTCCACCCGTTCGCCGCTGGCCTGGCCCAGCTTCACGGTGCGGCGCACGGCGCGGTCGTTTTCCACCACCCATAGCTCGCCGCTGCCCTGGGCCACGTCCCAGGCGGTGAGCGCCGCCCGGGGCGCCAGCAGCACTCCATGGCGCTTGCCGGTGACGATGCGGCCTTTGACAAACAAGCCGCCCTTGAGCTTCTCGTCTGGGTTGGGCACCTCGGCCACGACCTTCACCGAGCGGTCGGCCTCGTTGACGGTGGGATTGATGAACATCACCCGGCCGTCGAAGGTCTGGCCGGGGAAGGCGTCGGTGGTGAACGACAGGGGCTGGCCCAGGGCCAGGGCCGCCATTTCCATGCTGGGCACGTTGACGGTCAGCTCCAGCAGCTTGGGGTCCACCACCCGGAACATGACCTTGTTGCTGCCGGCCTCGCCCACCAGATCGCCGGGGCTGACCCCCCGGAAGGCCACCACGCCGTCAAAGGGGGCCACGATCATGGCCTTGCCCATCCGGGTCTTGGCGTGGGCCAGCTCGTCCTGGGCCACCTTGAGTTGGGCTTCGGCCGCGGCCCGGCGGGCGTCCGAGGCCTGACGCTCGGTGGCGGCCTCGTCCAGGTTTTGCTGGGTGGCCAGTCCCGACTGTTTGAGGTTCACCAGGCGCTGGTGCTCGCGTTCGGCCCGCTCCTGGGCCACCTGGGCCTGGAGCAATTGGGCCCTGGCTGCCTCCACCGCGGCGCCGGCCTTGTTGACCAGCACCTGGGGCTCGCGCACGTCCAGGCGGGCCAGGGGCTGGCCTTTGGCCACCCGCACCCACTGGTCCACGAAGACCTCGGCCACGATGCCGGCGTATTCGCTCTTCACGCTGGCCTCGTGCTTGGGAGCCAGGGTGCCGGTGACCTCGATGCCGGTCTCCAGGTCGGTGGGACGGACCTTCAGAACCTCCACCGGCACCGGCGGCTTGCCGGCCGGTTTGGAGGCCTCCCCGTCGCCGGAGCAGCCGGCCGCGCAGAGGAGCGCGGCAACGCCCAGAATGATGCTGGCCAAACGCATGGTCGTCATTCCCCGCCGCCCTGGCGTTGGGCGGCAATACCATTGAAAACGATGTTGATCACCCGGATCAGACCCTCGCGCCCCAGTTGCAATTGGGGGTGGTTCAGCTCCACCTCCATGGCCATGTGCATGGCCCCGGTCAAGGCCATGGTGATCTCGTCGGGATCGCCGGCCAGGAATTCACCATTGGCGATGCCTTCGGCCACCAGCGTCGCGACGGCTTCGTGCAGCACCATGTGGAAGGCCTCCAGGTCGGCCTCGGGCGCTC
>JAIUYB010000054.1 GCA_020216625.1 Desulfarculus sp. | reverse complement strand
CCTGGCGGCGACGGGGCCGGCCATAGAAGATGGCCCCGGAATCCAGCCGGGTGGCCAGCATCTCCTCCAGGCACAGGGCCTGGGCGCAGAGCTGGATCTGGTCCCAGGCCTCGGGCTTGGGCGCGCCGTGCTTGTATTCCACCAAAAATGGCCGCCAGCGTCCCCGGGCCCCGGCCAGGGCCACGCCTCCGGCCTCGTCCGCCGCCAGACGGTGGAACTCCACCACATCGGCCATGCCCACCAGACCCAGACGGGCGCTATGCAGCCACAAACGCCGCGCCACCCGCAGGCCGGGGCGGTTCTCGTCCTGGGGGGCGTGGGCGCGCTGGTGCAGGATGCCGCCCTCGGCGGTGAGACGGTTTTCGCTCCACTGGCCCTCCAGGTGGATCAACCCCCACTGACGCGGGCAAAAGGCCAGGTGTTGCAAGGCCGAGATGGGCTGCCATTCGTCTTCGGCATACATTTGCCCCTCCCTTGCGAAGGGGCGGGTCCGGCTGCCCGGCCGGCCGGACCCGCCCCGGGCCATGGCTAGACCAGGGTCAACAGCTCCACGCCCTCGGGCAACTGGTCGCGGGAGGGAGGGATTATCTGGTAGTCGGCGAAGCTGCGGGCCGGGCGGTCTTCGGTCCCGGGCGCGCGTTGGGTCTTCACCAGGTCGAACAGGACATGGGCCGGGGCGTTGCCCAGACGGCTGGCGTGCTTGAAGGCGATCAGGCCCCGAGTGGCCATCTGGCCCCGGGCCGCCGAGCGATCATGCTCGAACATGTTGCTCAGCGCCTGCCAGAGGAGCTTCAGGTCGTCGTCGCCGAAGCCGGTCTGGGCGGCCAGGGGCGCGCTGACAAAGCCATGGGCGCGGTAGAGGCCATAGGGCACGGTGTACTTACGGCCCATGGTGCGGTTGTCGCCGGACTGGGACTCGGCCTCGCGTTCGGTGGCCACCGCCATGCGGGTGATGCTGTGCTCCAGGGGCACCACCGGCTCGACGCTACGGGCGAAGGTGAGCTGCACCGGTCCGCGCACCTGGCCGCAGTTGATCCCGGTGCTCATCACCGCGCCGAAGGTGCGCACGTCGTAGAAGTTCTGGCACATCCAGGCCCGGGCCTGGTCCACGCTCTCCCCGCCCTTGCGCTTGCCCTCGTCCTTGGTCAGGTCCACCCCCAGGGCCTGATAGGCGCGCTCGTGCTGGCGGTTGAGCACCGCCTTCTCCTTGACGTAGACCTCGTAGGGCGGCTGCTCCTCCTTGAGCAGGCCCACGTAGTTGCGCACCTTGCGCTTCAGGCAGACGTCGGTGACCAGGCCGTGGCCGTTCTCCGGGTCCACCCGGGGCAGGTTGCCGGCGTCGGGATCGCCATTGGGATTGCCGTCGGCCACGTCGAAGAACAGCACGAAATCGTAACGGTTGCTGATGGGTTCGGTCATTTGGTTCCCCCTCCTTGATTATTCGGCCGCTACGGCGGCGGATTGTGCGGTGTCGCTGGCTTCGGCCAAATCCTCGGCCTGGGCGCGTTTTTTGAAGAAATCCTGGCGTTGATGGTAGTAGCCGATGGCGAAGCGCCCCTGGTCGGCCAGGTCCAGGCGGGACGGGAAGCCGACCGCCGCGTCCAGTCCGCCGCTGATCTCGCCCAGGAGTTTTTCCAGTTTCACCACGACGCCTGGATTTTCGATCTTGGCCAGATGGTGGTTCTTGAGCTTCAGGAGGCGGGGGAAGGCCACCACCGGGGTGGCCGAGGCCGCGCCGTAGAAGCGCTCGCGGATGGTGGCGTTGATGCCGGGTTGGGCCAATTCCTGCGCCCGCTCCAGTACAGCGAACAGGCGTCCCAGGCGATAGCCGACGTTCTGGTTTTCGAGGTCCAGGGCCACGGTCAGCTCCTTTTCCGGAAGGTCGTAATAGCGGGCGCGGCGGTTGAGCCAGGCCTTGATAAGCGCCGCGCGGGGGTGGGTGATCTCGCGCTCGGCCCGCAGGCGGGTCAGGGCGGCGGGCAGCAGGCTGGCGGGATAGGGCAGGCCCTTGATGATGCTCTCGTAAAGCTTGCCGGCCAGGTTGGGGGGGATGTTGTCGGCCTTGCCCAGCACGGCCAGCGCGGTGAGCAGCCGGAAGATGGACAGCGACGGTTTGTCGTGGGGCGCGCGCACGATCTCCAGGTCTTGGAAGTGGGCGAGCAGGTTGCGGCTGATCTCGGCCACCGAGCCGCGATACCAGAACCGCACCGCGATGCGCGCCGCGTTAGGCGACAAACCCAGCACGTAGAACCCGGTGGGATCGTCTCGCAAGGGCGGCCGGCCGGTGCGCGGGGCGTTGAAGATGGCCATCACGTTGTCCAGGGTCACCGGCAGGCCATCCACCTCATCGCCCCCCATCATCGCGCCAAAGATGCCTTCCATGGGGTTGGCCTGCGCGGCCCAGAACACGGTGGAGGCGTCCCCCACCTGCATGCGTTGGGGCGAGTCCTTGCGCAGGAGATGGTTGAGGGCGGTGGTGTAGGCGAACTCGGCCGTCAGGCCCACCGGGGAGTTGTCGCCCTGCTCCTTGCCCTGGGAGCAGAAGGCGGGCTTATTGAAGGAGACAATGTCCCCGCCCCGGCTGTTGCCGCCCCAGACCCCCTTGATGGCGGTGTGCAGGCGGGCGATGGGCTCCCGGCGGCCGCTGACCAGGCACAGGCCCGGCTGGCGGTCCTGGTCCGGCGACGTGGCCAGGGCCGCGCGCACCGCCGGCCCCTGGCAGACCAGGCCGACTTCGCCCTCCAGGCGGAAGCTGAGGTTCAGACCGCTTTCCAGGAGCTCCGGCCAGAGCGGGTGCTGACGCAGCCCGGCCTGGTCCGAATTCAGGAAGGCCAGCACCGCCGCCACCCCCGGGTCGGCCACCGGTTCGGGGAAGGCCTCGCGGATGCGCTGGACAAAGGCCGCCCGCATCTCGGCCAGGCGCTTGGGTTTGCGGGGCTCCTTGCCCTTCTTGACCGCCTCCTCGCCGAAAACGTAGGCCGGGTTGTCCCAGAGCAGGTTGGGGATCACCTTGATGGTGCGCTTCTCCTCCCGGGGCACCTTGTACACCCGGACCCGCTTTTTCTTGCCTTCCAGGTAGCGGGTGTCATCTATGCCGGCCAGGGAGCCATCGGGCCGGAGCACCACGACGAAGGCGATCTCCTTGCTCTGAAAGCCCGCCCCGGCCACGTTCTCCTCGGGATCGTCGGCCAGGCGCTCATAATAGGCCGCCAGATCTTGCAGGATCATGCCCGCACCTCCAGCGACTCCCAGGGCGGCACCGTCAGGCGGCCCTGTTTCAGCTCGGCTCGGAAAAACCGCGCCCGACGGTCGTGGTCATAGGCGAAGTCATAGAACATCCAACCCAATTCACGGTCCAGGGGCAACGGCTGCGGCGGCTCTTGATCGTGGTCCACCAGCTCGAAATGGGCCGCGAACTCCCGGCAACCCAGGTAGGGGCGGTGATAACACTGGCCCTTGGCCGCCCGGCGGCGGAACATCTCCGAGAACTTTTGCACCGTGTCGTCCGCGCCGGCCTGGTCGGTCAACTCGAACTCGGCGTGGATCAGGTAGGCCACGTCGACCAGCACCTGGGCCGCGCGCTGCTGGCGCTCGTCCTCCACGTAGAGGCCCAGTTGGCCGTGGCCACGTTTCATGGCGGTCAGGGCGTTGTCGCTGCTGGCCACCGCCCCCACCTCGTTGCGCCGCACTCCGCTGGTGCGCAGCGGTTGACGCTGGGCGGCCACGGCGCTCCGCTCCCAGGCCCTTTCATCCACCAGGGCGCGGCCGTGGCGAATGGGGGCCAAGAGGTCGATTCCGGTGACCACCCAGCGGATGGCCGGCTTCCACAGGATGGCCTCCAGGACACCCCGGGCCGCGGCCGGGGTGATGAGATCATAGGAAACACGCTCGACTTTCATCTCCGGACGCGTGAACAGGGCGTGCTCGCCCCAGACCTTCAGGCGCACCTGGCGCCACTTGTCCTCCACGGTCATAGGAACCCCCAAATATAGGAAGGAAGGGGAAATCAATTGCGGACAGGGTTGGGTAGGCTGGTGGGTGGATCTTTATTGGCGCGGTTATATTTTGGCGCGCGGCAATGTGGCATCGCCATTCCCCCTCCCTCATGGCTGTCATCCATAACTAAACAATTGATGACATATTGTCAAGGCGCAGGGGCTAGCGCGGAATCACAACATCTCATGATGAGACGATCAAACCTGCCGGCGGCCAGGGGTCGTCGGTCTCGCACAGGCCGAAGCGGGGGTGGTAGAGCCCGGGCGCGGCCTGGGCCAACAGGTCGCCGGGCAGCAGCTCCAGCCAGCCCTGGGCCAGCCAGGCTTGACTGTCGTCTCGTGCCGGCACCGTGACCGTGTAGCGTTGCAGACGGCGCAGCAGCTCGCGGCTGGGGCCATCCCGGCGCAGGGTGTCGATCAGCTCCGCGCCCTGGCCATATAGCGTCAGCACTGGCGGGCCATCCTCCTTGATCATCCGAAACGCCTCGGCGGCGGAGCGGAACTTGAAGCCTTTAAGCAGGCGCAGGATGTTCTTGGCGTCCAGGTCCTCGCCCTTGAGCCAATACAGCTCGCGGAAAAATGCGGTGAACAGCTCCGGGGCCAGGGGGTCGGCCGGGCCGCCGGCCAGGACGCGCCGGGCGCACTCGGCCGCCTGGCGCAAATGGCCGGGCGGGGCCAAATCAGGCGGAACGAAGACCACCACCCGGCCTCGGTCGGGCAGTTCGCCCTCGCGATTGCAGCGGCCGGCCGCCTGGGCGATGGAATCCAGCCCGGCCAAGGCGCGATAGACCACCGGGAACGAAAAATCCACCCCGCATTCGACTAGTGTTGTGCTTATCACCAGAGTGGGCTCGCCGTCTCGGAGCCGCCGCTTGATCTCCTCGATGACCTGGCCCCGGTGCTGGGCGCACATGGCGGCCGAGAGGTGCACGGCCTGGGGCAGCAGGTTGGCCAGTTCGCGCGCCTGTTTGCGGGTGTTGACGATGCACAGGGCCGAGGATTCCCGCGTCAGCCGTTCCGCGATCTCCTCCCAAGGCGTGACGGCGTTCAAGTCCGGCGGCAGCTCCACCCGCACCCGTTGCAGGCGTTGGTGCAGGGCCATCGGGTCGGGGGCCAACTCCCCGTCGCTGGGCAGGCCGTCGAAACGCAGGTCCATGGTGTGGATGGGCTCCCAGGCTGGCTGGGTGGCGGTGCAGACCACTAGGCTGACCCGATAATGGGCGGTCAGTTCCTGCAAGGTGGCCAGGATGGGGCGCAGGAATTGCGCCGGGGTGAGTTGGGCCTCGTCCAGCACCACCACCCCGCCGGCGATGCGGTGCAGCTTGCGGCAACGCCCCGGCCGGGCGGCGAAGAGCGATTCGAAGAATTGCACCGCCGTGGTCACGATCACCGGCGCATCCCAGTTCTCGCTGGCCAAATCGGCGGCGTAGGTGTTCTGGGTGGGGTCCAGGTTGCTGTGGTGCTCCAGCACCGCGTCCTCGCCCAGGGCCTCGCGGAAGACCCGGGCCGTCTGCTCGATGATGCTGGTGTAGGGGATGACGTAGATCACCCGCTCCAGACCATGGGCCAGGGCGTGGGCCAGGGCGAAGGCCAGCGAGGAGAGCGTCTTGCCCCCGCCGGTGGGCACGGTCAGGGTGTGGACTCCGGGCGGGCGCTTGGCCGCCTCCCGGCAGGCGGCCAGCACCTCGGCCCGGACCTGGTTGACCGGGGTGGACGCGGCCGTGGCCATTTTTTCGGCCAGATAGCGGGTCAGGCGAGGCTCCAGCTCGGCCAGGGCGGGCCAGCCTCCGCGCTGGGCGGCCCGCTGGGGCTGCATGAAGGCCTCGGTGTCCAGGAAGTCGGCGTCCACCAGGCAGGAGAAGATCATCCGGGTCCACAGAGCCGGGTCCCAGCCCGAAGGCGGGGAACAGGGCGGAGTGGGCGCCAGGATGTTTGGCGGGAGGCCGCCGGCCCGGGCGGCGGCCAGGAGTTCGGTTTTCAACAGGCGGGTTTCGAGTGCGGATTGCGGGTCATGGGGCGAGCTGTAATCGGCGAGACCGGCGTGGTGGCCGGCGATGGCGAAGGCCAGGCGCAGGCCGGGGCGGCGCAGCCGCTCAAAAGCCCAGATCGCCCCTGCGCTGGAGTGGTCGACCTTGCCGCGCCCCTCCCGGGCGGCATCGGGCCCCAGTTCCACCGCCTTGGCCAGCCTGGTCTGGAAGGCGTGGGAGTACTTGCCCAGGTCGTGCCAGAGCCCGGCCAAGCGGGCCATCTCCTGGCCCTGGAACACCCGCGCGAACCCAGACGCCAATTCGGCCACCCGCCCCAGGTGGTCGGCCAGCCAGTGCCAGCGGGGTTCGCCATCATCCCCTTTTACGAAATGCGCGATGGGCTGGTCGGTCAGCATGGCGCTCCTCCCACCGATTCGCAGACGACACCTAGGGTTGGGCCAGCCGGGGCAGGATGTACTGCCGCATGACCTTTTCCGACAGTGAGCGGCGATGCTGCGAGAGCTTTTGGTCCAACTCCCGCCGGTTGGGCGCGCTCATCTTGGTCAGGTCTCGCACCTCCAGGATCAGGTAGGCGCTACCAGCCAGGCAATGCAAGGTGTCGCCGTTGGCGCTCCAAAAGGCCTTTTCGCCCAGACCCGAGATCTCGCTGACGTTCTCGGGGGTGCTCGACTTCTGCGCCGACATGATGCGCTCGTAGTACTGTTGCGGCGTCTTGAACAGGCCATCCTTGCCGGCCATGGTGGCCTGGTCGTGAAGGATCAGGCTGACGCTGCCCACCCCGCCTCGCTGGGCCAGGGGCGCGGCGGTGTGGAAATAGCATTTTTGCCCCGCCGCCATGCCGACCACCTCGGTCAGGCGGGGTTCAGCCACCGGCTCGCCCAGGATTTGCTCGGCGTCCTGCTGGGTCAGAAGCTGGCAGGGGGTGAGGGCCAAGGACGGAGCGGCCAGCCCCGCCAGCAAAAGCAGCCCCCCGATCATGACTATCCCCAAACGGCCGCGTTTTTCGCGCATCACTTTTCTCCCTCGCAATTGGTGAGCAGGCGAGAACCACCGCTTCAGCGGGATAGCCTTGATCATAACCGGAAATTGGCTGTGAAATGAAGCGGCGCCCCGCATCCGCCACCAGGCGGCAAAGGGGGGGGCGGAGCGGTCCGGCGGGATCTTGAATCCCCGTATCCAGGAGCGGGTTGAGCCTAGATCGCTGCCGGGTGCAGGTCCGGGATGTCGGCTGGGATGGTGGTGATGGGCAGCAACACGGTGAAGGTGCTGCCTTGCCCCTCGCGGCTGCTGACCTGGATGCGGCCGCCATGCTTGGCCACGATTCCCTGGGAGACCGATAGCCCCAGTCCGGTGCCCTTGCCTTTGGCCTTGGTGGTGAAGAAGGGGTCGAAGATGGCGTTCTTGATGTGTTCGGGGATGCCGCTGCCGAAGTCGATGACCTTCACCGCCAGGTAGTTGGGCTCGTCGGCTGGCACCACCACGATCTGGATCTTGCCGCCCTTGGGCGAGGCGTCCATGGCGTTCAGGATCAGGTTCAGGAAGACTTGCTGCAACTGCTGGGCGTCGCCATGCACCCGGGGCAGGTTGTCGGTGGCGTTGAACTCGATGCGGATGCCCGAGAGCCGGATCTGGTTGGCGGCCAGGTTGATGGTCTCGGCCAGCAGCCGGGCCAGATCCAAGGGCTCCACCTGGGAGCCGCTCTCGCGGGCGAAGTCAAGCAGGTTGCGGATGATGCGCCGGGCGCGGTCGGCTTCCTGCACCACGTCGCCCAGCATATCCAGGCGTTCGGCGTCGTCCAGCTCCGGATAGTCCTCCAACAGCGAGTGGGCGGTGAGGGTGATGTTGTTCAGGGGATTGTTGAGCTCGTGGGCCACCCCGGCGGTCAGGGTGCCCACCGCGCGCATCTTGTGCGACTGGATCAGCACTTCCTCCCGGCTCTGGATTTCGTCGATCATGCCGTTGATGGCCAGGGCCAGGTCGCAGAACTCGTCCTTGTAGCGCCGAGCCGGGGTGATGGGGGTGTAGTCGCCGCGGGCGATGCGTTGGGCGTAGCCCGAGAAGCGGACCAGGGCCCCTACGATTCGGCGGCGCAGCATCCATGACACAGCCAGCATGAAGGCGGTGAGGAATAGCAGGGAGCTGATGATGATGCCCCGAAAGCTGGCCATGGCCTTGCGCACCGAAATCTGCTCCTTGTGGACCAGGTTTTCGGCGAAGGAAACCATCTGGTGGCCATGGTCGCGCAGCTCCAGCTCGATCTGTTTCTTGACCTCGGGATCGGGGCGGACTCCGGGTTGATCCATGACCTCCAGCCGGGCCAGGAGCTCCTGGTAGCGATCCAGATGGGGCAGCATCACCGCGAAGGAGCGTTCACCGGCCACCTTGCGCAGGGGCTCGGCGTTGCGTTTCAGTATTTCCCGCGCCCGCATGGTGTTGTCCATGGCCTCGCCGAGGTTGGTGCCGTAGAGAAAGTAGTTTTTCTCGAAACGTCTGGCCTGTTGCAACTCGATGATGAATTCGTTGGCGATGTCCAGGAAGCCAAGCTTCTCCTCGACCCCCTGGCTGTTGTGCCACAGGGCCAGGGCCACCCCCACTCCGAAGAAGAAGGTGAGCAGGCTCACCAAAAAAATATGCAGGCGCAGGCTCAGGGAAGGGCGGTTCACCAGGGCCCGGCGGGCGGCGTCGGTGGCGCTGGAGGCGCGCGGGCTGGGCGGGATCGTCTCCCGCGCGGCGCGCTCGTCGGTGTCTGGCGTCTGATTCATGCCCGGGATTGTTGCTCCTGTGGTGGTTGAGGGGCGACCGCGAACCCCAACGAATCCAGGGCGCGCGACACCGCCGCCCGCAGGTCGTCGGGGGTGAAGGGCTTGGCCAGGAAGTCGAAAGCTCCCTTGGCCATTGCCTGGCGGGCCAGGGACATCATGGCATAACCGGTGATTAGGATCACCCGGGTTTCGGGTGAAATCTTGAGCGCGGTCTCCAGGATGTCCAGGCCGGTCACCTCGTCCATGCGGATGTCGCTTACCACCACGTCGAAATGCTTCTTGGGAAGGCGCAGCAGGGCGGCGTAGGGATCGCTGAAAACCTCCACCTCGCCACCCAGGCGCTCCAACATCGGCCCCAGGCGCTTGCCAACCATGGGCTCGTCGTCCACCACCAGAATTTGGGGTCGCTCGGCCATGGCTTTCCCCTTTCCAGCCGGCCGCAAACCGGCCTATCGCATGGTTTCCGCCGCCTCCTGGAAGACGTCGGTGATGGCCTCCACCCTGAGCTCGCCCACCCCGGGCAGGTCGCCGGCCAGCTCACGCACCGATGCGATTTTGCGCTCCTGGTGACGGCGCACCGCCAGGATGGTCACCGTGACTTCGCTGCCCACCACGCTGACCGTGGCCTCGGGGTGCTCCTCGATCAGGGCGGCGCGCACCTTGGCCCCCAGGGCCAGCTCGCGCAGGTGGTTCTG
>JAIUYB010000053.1 GCA_020216625.1 Desulfarculus sp. | reverse complement strand
TCCGCCGCGACTGGCCCAGCCCCAACCACCCCGTCCTGGTCTGCCTGCAGGAGATCAAGGTCCAGGACGCCGACTTTCCGGCCCCCGACTTGGAGGCCATCGGATATCATTCTGTTTTCCTTGGCCAAAAGTCATACAACGGCGTGGCGTTGCTCAGCCGGGCCGAGCTGACCGAGGTGCGGCGCGGGCTGCCCGAGTTGGGACCGGACCAAGAGGCCCGGCTGATCAGCGGCCGCCTGGGCGAGCTGCTGGTGATCAATGCCTACGTGCCCCAGGGGCGCGAGGTGGGCCACCCCGCCTTCGCGGCCAAGCTGGAGTTCCTGGCCCGGCTGCGGCGGCTGCTGGAGGAGACCTGCCGCCCCGAACAGGCGGTGGTGCTGGCCGGGGATTTGAACGTGGCCCCGGGACCGCTGGACGTCTACGACCCCCAGCGCCTGGAGGGCCAGGTGGGTTTCCACCCCGACGAACGCCAGGCCTTCTCCCGGCTGCTGGAGTGGGGACTCAGCGACCTTTTCCGCCAACTGAACCCGGAAAAACGTCAGTTCACCTTCTGGGACTACCGCTTGCCCAAGTCCTTCGCCCGCGACCTGGGCTGGCGCATCGACCATCTCCTGGTCAGCCCCTCCCTGGCCCAGGCTTGCTCCTCTTGTTGGGTCGACATCGCACCGCGTGGCAGGGAGAAGCCTTCCGACCACACCCCCCTGTTGGCCGAGTTCGCGATCTACACCCCGGCCCCGCCCCGCGCCGGTGCGAGGCTGGCCGACCCCAGCTGCCGGCCAACCGCTCACGCCCCGTTAGCCAATGCCCGAGCGGGGGTTGCCAGGGATCGTCGCCGGATGCTACCTTGATTTCGCGGCCTGTCGTTACGAAACCAAACCTGGGGAGTTGGAGATGGGTGCTGACTTTTACTGGATCGTGGGGGTATCCCTGGCCATAGCCTTCCTTTTGGTCTTTTTGGGAAAACATCAGGGAAAAAAGAAAGATAACTGAGACCCCGCCCTTCGCGCCGCCTGAAAACCCGCCTCTTGCCCCCTCCTCCGCCGCCGGCCGGCGACGGGGTGGGGATGCTTTGTCCCATAGCGGCGACCTGTCGCGAAAAATTGTTTCCCCCCTGCCCGGTTTGATCGACAATAAATATTGGTGAACCGGCTTTCCATCGAAAGACCGGATAGTGACCGTCAAGACCCGACAGGAGGCTTGGCATGCCCAAGGAGCAGAAAGTGGGGTGCGCGCGTCCCACCGGGAGCGTGGTGGGCGAAGACGCTCCCCCGCAACCAGACCAGGTCGCGCCGGCGGCCGTGAAGGAGGTGAGGTCCATGGTGCAAGTCGGCAAGAAGGCGCCCGATTTCGTAGCCCCCTGCTATTACCAGGGCAAGTTCGCCTCGGTGCAGCTCAGCGAATACCTGGGTAAATGGGTGCTCTTGTGCTTCTACCCCGGTGACTTCACCTTCGCTTGAGCCACCGAGATCTCGGCGGTCGCCGAGAAGTATCCCGAGTTCCAGAAGCTGGGGGCGGAGGTGCTGTCAATGAGCACCGACTCCATGTTCGTGCACAAGATGTGGGTGGACCACGAGCTGTCGAAGATGGTCAGCTCCGGGGGTGTTCCCTTTCCCATGCTCAGCGACGGCGGGGGACGGGTGGGCTCGGTCTATGGCGTCTATGACCAGGACGGCGGGGTGGACGTGCGCGGACGCTTCATCATCGACCCCGACGGCGTGATCCAGGGTTTCGAGGTGCTGACCCCGCCGGTGGGGCGCAATGTCTCCGAGACCCTGCGCCAGTTGCAGGCCTTCCAGGTGGTGCGCGGCAGCGCCGGGGCCCAGGCCACCCCCAGCGGTTGGCGGCCGGGCAAGGCCGTCCTGACCCCCGGGCCGGACCTGGTGGGCAATGTCTGGAAGGAGTGGAAGGTGGGCATGGCCTTCGATTAGGCCAGCCCGGCGAGAATCAACCGGCGGACCGTCTCCCGGGGCGGTCCGCCGGTTTTCTAATCGCGGATGAACACCTCGCGGGGGCGGCTGCCGTCGCTGGGTCCCACGATGCCCTCCCGCTCCATCTGCTCGATCATGCGCGCGGCCCGGTTGTAGCCCACCCTCAGACGGCGCTGCACGTAGGAGATGGAGGCGTTGCCGGTCTCCTTGACCAGGGCCACCGCCTCGGCGTAGTGCTCGTCCACCTCGCCGCCGTCCGCCGCGTCCTGCTCGTCCTCGTTGGCCCCGGCCACGATGGATTCGTCGTACTGCGGCCGGGCCTGGGCCTTCCAAAAATCCACCACCGCTTCGATCTCGCGGTCGGTGACCAGGGCGGCGTGGGAGCGTCTGAGGGCCGAGGAGCCCGGGGGCATGAATAGCATGTCGCCATTGCCCAACAGGTGCTCGGCTCCCTGGCTGTCGAGGATGGTGCGGCTGTCCACCCGGCTGCTGACCTGGAAGCTGATGCGGGCCGGGAAGTTGGCCTTGATCAGACCGGTGATGACGTCCACGCTGGGCCGCTGGGTGGCCAGCACCAGATGGATGCCGGCGGCGCGGGCCATCTGGGCCAGACGGGTGATGTGGGCCTCGACCTCCTTGGAGGCCACCATCATCAGGTCGGCCAACTCGTCGATGATCACCAGGATGTAGGGCAAGGGGCTCAGGCGGGCCGGATGCTCGGGGTCGGTGGCCGCCCCGCCCGGCCCTCCGTCGCTGGGGGCGACCAGGCCCTCTTTTTCCAGGCGCTGGTTGAAGGAGCGGATGTTGCGCACCCCGGCCTGGGCCAGGAGCTCGTAACGCCGCTCCATCTCGCCCACCGCCCACTTCAGCCCGGCGGTGGCCTCCTTGGGCTGGGTGATGATGGGATAGAGCAGGTGGGGGATGTCGGCGTAGGTGGAAAGCTCGATGCGCTTGGGGTCCACCATCAACAGGCGCACCTCGTCCGGGGTGGCCTTGTAGAGGATGGATAGCACCATGGTGTTGACGAAGACGCTCTTGCCGCTGCCGGTGGCCCCGGCGATGAGCAGGTGGGGCATCTTGGTCAGGTCCTCCACCACCGGCTGGCCCAGGATGTCCTTGCCCAGAGCCACGGTCAGCGGCGAGACGGCCTGCTGGTACTCGGGCGAGGCCAACAACTCGCGCAGATAGACCGTCTCGCGCTGGGGGCTGGGGATCTCGATGCCGATCACCGCCTTGCCGGGGATGGGGGCCACGATGCGGATGGAATGGGCCCGCAGGTTGAGGGCCAGATCGTCGGCCAGGCCGGCCACCTTGCTGATCTTCACCCCCGGCGCGGGCTTGAACTCGTACATGGTGACCACCGGGCCAGGGGCCACCTCCACCACGTTGCCCTGCACCCCGAAATCCAGCAGCTTCTCCTCCACCAGCCGGGAGTTGAGGCGCAGGGTCTCCTCCTGGTCGGGAGGGCGCTGGCCCTGGGGTTCGGCCAAAAGGTCCAGGGAGGGGAGTTGAAACTGGCCGCGCACAAAGGGCAATTGGGCCTGGCCCACCGGGGCGGCGGGGGTGAGCCGGGGCTTGATGCGCGGGCCGTTGGTGGCGGCGGCCCTGCGGCGTTTAACTGGCTCGGTCGGAGATTGGGCTTCCGGGGTCGTCTCCGGCTCGTCCGCGGCGGGATCGGGCGCGGCCCAGAGCGGTTCGGGATCGGGGGCGGGAATCGGCTCCAGCTCCGGGGCCCGGGGCGCGCCGGGCAAAACCGGCCACAGGGCCCAGGCCACCGGCGACAGGCCCACCAGGAATAGCAGACTGAGCAGCAGCCAGGCTCCCAGGGGTCCCAGCAGACGCACCAGATCCTCGGCCACCGCCCGGCCCGCCGGACCGCCCAAAGGCCAAGCCATCCCGCCGATGCTGAAGCTGCCGCTGGAAAGCCCCAGGAGGGCGGCCAGGACCAGGGTGGTCCAGAGCCCCGCGGCGATGAGCGGCATGACCCAGACCCAATCCCGCCGCCGCAGGCAGAGCCAGGCGGCCAGGGCCAGGAACAGCGGTCCCAACCAGACGGCCAACCCGCCCAGGTCATAGGCCAGCCAGGCCAACAGCGCCCCTACCGCACCCAAGAAGTTGCGCACCGGCGGCTGGCCCGGTCGCAAGGGGGTGGGGTCGGCGGGGTGGAAGGTGAGCAGGACCACCACCGCCAGGACGGCGGCGATCCAGAGCAGCGCCGAGGTCATGGCCCGGGGCCAGAGCCGGGGTGGGGCGGGTTCTTGCTTGGCGCGGGGTGACATCGACTCCTCGCCCGGAGGTTGCGGGGCTATCGCCGGGTGCGGCCCGATCCCGCGCCCGCCGCCTGGCTCACTCTAGGCCAGGGGCCGAAATGCGTCAACCGGCCTGGTCCAGAAGCTCCTGGACCTTGCGGCGGGTCAGGTCGGCCAGGGCCTCGCGGTCGCTCATTTTCAGATCCGCGGTGGGCAGAGGCTTGCCCACGATGACCCGGATAGGCCGTGGGTTCAGCAGCTTGGACTTAGGGGCCAGGGCCAGGCGCGAGCCCACGATGGCCACCGGCACCACCGGGCGCTTGGATTTGAGGGCCAGAGTAAAGCCGCCGCTCTTGAAGGGCAGCAGTTTGCCGTCCACCGAGCGGGTGCCCTCGGGAAAGATCACCACGCTCACCCCCTGCCGGATGCGCTCGGCGGCGTGGGCGATGCTCTCCATGGCCTTGCGATGGTCGCTGCGGTCGATGGCGATATAGCCGGCGGCCTTCAACGAGGGGCCGAAGATGGGGATCCGGAACAGCTCTTGCTTGGCTATCCAGCGGAAGTTCTTTGGCAAAACCGTCAGCAGCGCGGTGATGTCCAGGGCCGAGGAGTGGTTGCAGGCAAAGACGTAATTGCCGCCCGGTTCCAGGTTCTCGCCGCCCTCCAGGTGGGCCGGACAGCCCACGCCCCCGCCCAGGAGCCAGGCCCAGAAGTGGGCCACGTGCTGGGCCCGGGCGTCGCCCAGCCGCAGCCAGCCCATGACCACCACCAGCGAGGCCAGGGGTATGGTGGTGATCAAGAGCCAGAGCAAGGCCCAGCCGGACCAGATGTAGCGCAGAGGTAGGGGCCAGTTCATGCGTTTTCGCCTCGCTGCCCCCCGGCGGGGGCTGGTTGCCTGGGTGGTCGGGGTGTGCTAGATTCTAACGATTCAATCCCAGGAGGTCCACATGGCTCGCGGTGTCAATAAAGTCATTCTCGTCGGCAACCTGGGCGCGGACCCGGAGATGAAGTACACCCCCAGCGGCACGCCCATCTGCACCTTCCGCCTGGCCACCAGTGAGACCTTCAAGGATCGCGACGGCAACCAGCAGGAGCGCACCGAGTGGCACCGGGTGGTGGCCTGGTCCAAGCTGGCCGAGATCTGCGGCCAGTATCTGGCCAAGGGCCGTCAGGTCTACGTCGAGGGCAGCATCCGCACCCGGTCCTGGGACGATCAGGACGGGAACAAACGCTTCATGACCGAAATCGTGGCCCGAGACGTCCAGTTCCTGGGCGGCGGGGCTGGCGGCGGCTCCGGAGCGGGCGGCGGCGGCGATTTCGGCGGCCCCCCGCCCCTGGGTGACGACGACATCCCCTTCTAGGCACCCAACTCCCGTCCGCGTCCGGGATTATAAGGCGTGGAAGCCAACGAAACAAGACGGGGCGGGGCATCCTGATCGGACGGCCCCGCCCCGATTGGTCTCAGACGCTCGGGGGCGTTACTTCTTCTCGGCGGCCTTGCCCTCGGCGGCGGGGGAGACCAGCTCCACCAGGGCCATGGGGGCGGCGTCACCCCGGCGCACCCGGGTGGGGACGATGCGCACGTAGCCGCTCATGCGGTCGGTGAAGCGGGTCTTGGCGTCGGCGAAGAGCTTGCTGCACACCTGATGGCTTTGGATGTAGGCCTCGGCCTGGCGCCGGGCGTGCAGGTCGCCGCGCTTGGCCAGGGTGATCATCTTCTCGGCCAGGGGCTTGAGAACCTTGGCCTTCACGGCGGTGGTCTCGATCTTCTCGTGCAGGAAGAGCGAGGTGACCATGTTGCGCAGCATGGCCTTGCGATGGGCCGTGGTGCGGGACAGACGAACGTTCACGCAACGGTGTCTCATTTTTCCTTACCCCTGGCCTCCAGCTCCTCGCGGCTGGGGAAACCGTCCAGCCCTTGCATGCCGAGTGAAAGGCCCATCTCTGCCAGCATCTCCTTGATCTCGTTCAAGGATTTGCGGCCGAAGTTCTTGGTCTTGAGCATCTCGCTCTCGGTCTTCTGCACCAACTCGCCGATGTACTTGATGTCGGCGTTCTTCAGGCAGTTGGCCGAGCGCACGCTGAGCTCCAGCTCGTCCACGGTGCGGAAGAGGTTGTCGTTGAGGGAGGGTTCCTCGCTGATCTCGATCTTCTCCGGTTCGGGCTCCTCGGGGAAGTTGATGAACAGTGAGAGCTGCTCCTTCAGGATCTTGGCGGCGAAGGCCACCGCGTCCTCGGGCCGCACCGCGCCGTTGGTGTGCACCTCCAGGGTCAACTTATCGTAGTCGGTGATCTGGCCCACCCGGGCCTGGGTCACCACGTAGTTGACCTTGGTGATGGGCGAAAAAGCCGCGTCCAGGGCGATGACGCCGATGGGGTCCTCGGGGTTCTTGTTGCGGTCGGCGGTGACGTAGCCCTTGCCGGTGGCCACGGTCAGTTCGGCGTCGATGCTGCCTTCGGGGCCCACGGTGCAGATGTGGTGCTCGGGATTGAGCACCTCTACCCCAGGCGGGCAGTTGATGTCGCCGGCGCGCACCACGCCCTCGTGGTCCTGCTTGATGGTCAGCGTCTGATCAGCCTGGCCCAGGTAGCGCAGGCGCACTCCCTTGAGGTTCAGGATGATATCGCTGACGTCCTCCAACACCCCGGGGATGGTGGAGAACTCGTGCAGGACGCCCGCGATGCGCACGTTGGTTATGGCGGCGCCCTGCAGGGAGGAAATCAGGATGCGCCTGAGGGCGTTGCCGATGGTGTGACCAAACCCGCGCTCCAGAGGCTCGCAGGCGAACTTCGCGTAGTGGTTCGAACGAGACTCCTCGTCCACCTCCAGGCGCGAAGGCTTGATCAACTCTCTCCAGTTTCTCTCCATGCGAGTCTCCCTCGGGACGTTTCAGGCCATCAGGGGCTAGCGGGAGTAAAGCTCGACGATGAGCTGCTCCTGCATGGGCATGGTCAGCTCCTCACGGGCGGGCAGGGCCTTGATGGTGCCCTGGAAGTTGCCCGGATCGGCCTCCAGCCAGGCGGGAATCTGCCGACGGGCCACCGCTTCCATGGCCTGCTTCAACTGAGCGATCTCGCGGCTTTTTTCGCGAACGGCCACCACGTCGCCCACCCGCACCTTCAACGACGGCACGTTGACCTTCTTGCCGTTGAGGGTGAAATGACCGTGGCGGACCCAATGCCGGGCCTGGGCGCGGCTGCCGGCGAAACCCAGCCGGTAAACCACGTTGTCCAGCCGAATTTCCAGCAGCATCAGCAGGTTGTGGCCGGTGACGCCGCGAACCCGGGTGGCGCGCTTGTAGGTGAGGCGGAACTGGTTCTCCGCCAGGCCATACATGCGCTTGACCTTCTGCTTCTCGCGCAGCTGCAAGCCGTAGTCGCTGAGCTTGCCGCGGCCCTGGCCGTGCTGTCCCGGAGGGTAGGCGCGGCGCTCCACTGCGCACTTGTCGCTGTAACAGCGGTCACCCTTGAGATAGAGTTTCTGGGTCTCGCGGCGGCAGAGCCGGCAAACGGAGCCTCGATATCTGGCCAAGTTAATACCTCCGAAAACGTCCGGCTTTCGCGGGCGCTAAACGCGGCGCCGCTTGGGCGGCCGGCAACCGTTATGCGGTATGGGGGTGATGTCCCGGATCACGGTCACGTTCAGCCCGGCCTGGCCCAGGGCGCGCAGGGCGGCCTCGCGGCCGGCGCCCGGGCCCTTAACGCTGACTTCCACCGTGCGCATGCCGTTGTCGATGGCTTTCTTGGCCGCATCCTCGGCAGCCAGCTGGGCGGCGAAGGGGGTGGACTTGCGCGAGCCCTTGAAACCCTGCACGCCGGCCGACGACCAGGCCACCACGGCCCCGTTGGGGTCGGTTATGGTGACGATGGTGTTGTTGAAGGTGGACTGAATGTGAGCCACCCCCACCGGGATGTTCTTGCGCTCCCGCTTCTTGCCGCGGGTGGTTTTCTTCTGCGCTTTGGCCATTTACTTCTTCCTCTTACCCACCACCGAGCGGCGCGGGCCCTTGCGGGTGCGGGCGTTGGTGCGCGTGCGCTGACCGTTGACCGGCAGGCCGCGACGATGGCGCAGGCCGCGATAGCAGCCCAGGTCCATCAGCCGCTTGATGTTCATGGACACCTCGCGCCGCAGGTCGCCCTCGACCTTGAAGCTGGCGTCGATGACCTGGCGGATGCGGTTGACCTCCTCCTCGGTGAGGCGGTCGCTGCGCATGGTCGGGTCCACCCCGGCCGAGGCCACGATCTTCTTGGCCGAGCTGGGGCCGATGCCGTAAATATAGGTGAGCGCCACCTCGATGCGCTTGTTGCGCGGCAAGTCGATGCCTGCGATGCGTGCCACTTATACGCCTCCTAACCCTGGCGCTGCTTGTGCTTGGGGTTCTTCTTGCACAGGACCCGCACCACTCCCTTGCGCTTTATGATGATGCAATCCTTGCAGATGCGCTTCACCGAAGCCCGTACCTTCATGGCGAAATTCCTTCTTCCGGCCGTGGTGGATCTCGACCTCGGCCCAACGCTATATCATCGCCGCCGGCCCCCAATCCGGAACCCACGGCAAAAGCGGCCCGCGGCGGGCGACGGTCAGGTCAGGCTGAGTATCCTCGGCCCGTCTTCGCCGACGGCCACCGTGTGCTCGAAATGAGCCGAAAGTTTACCGTCAACCGTCACCGCCGTCCACCCGTCCTTGAGCACCTTCACTTCGTAGCCGCCGGCATTGACCATGGGCTCGATGGCCAACACCATCCCCGGCTTTAGCTTCACACCCCGGCCGGCATCGCCCCAGTTGGGCACCTGTGGTTCTTCGTGCAACCCCCGGCCGATGCCGTGGCCCACGAACTGGCGCACCACCGAGAACCCCGCGCCTTCCACCACCCGCTGGATGGCGTGGGAGACATCCCCCAGCCGGTTGCCGGCCCGGCATTGGGCGATGCCGGCCTCCAGCGAGCGCCGGGTGGCGTCCATCAGGGCCCGGGCCTCCGGGCCGACCTCCCCCACCGCCACGGTGAGGGCCGAATCGCCGTAGAAGCCATCCAGAAGCACCCCGAAATCCACCGAGAGCAGGTCGCCCTCCTTGAGCGGCTCCTTGCGCGGAAACCCGTGGACCACCTCGTGGTTCAGCGAGCAGCACAGGGAGTAGGGGTAGCCCCGATAGCCCTTGAAGGCCGGCAGAGCGCCCTCGGTCCGGCACATCCGCTCGGCCATCTGATCCAGTTCGGCGGTGGTGGCTCCGGGCTTGGCCGCGGCCGCCACCGCTTGCAGCACCTGGGCCACCAATCGCCCGGCCCGGCGCATGATCTCCAGCTCAGCGGAACTCTTGATGATGATCATGCGCC
>JAIUYB010000052.1 GCA_020216625.1 Desulfarculus sp. | reverse complement strand
GAATAATGATGAAAGAGCCTGTGATCGTCAGCGCGGTGCGCACCCCGGTGGGCCGTTTGGGTGGCTCCCTGAGTTCGGTGACCGACCGCGCCCTGGCCGGTTTGGTGATCAAGGAGGCCATCTCCCGGGCCGGGGTGCAGCCAGATCAGGTGGAGGAGCTGATCTTCGCACAGCAATACCGCACCGGTGAGCTGCCCCCCAACATGGCCCGGCCCGTGGGCATTGACGCCGGTCTGCCCATCCCGGTGCCGGCTTTCACCGTGGCCAAGGCCTGCGGCGGTTCGCTCAAGACCGTGTTCCTGGCCGCCCAGGCCATCAAGGCCGGCGATCATGGTCTGATCGTGGCGGGTGGCGTGGAGTCCATGTCCGGCGCGGCCTACCTGCTGCCCAAGGCCCGCTGGGGCTTCAAGCTGGGGCATGCCCAGCTCATGGACCAGTTGGTGCTCTTTGATCCCATCAGCGGCAACACCATGGGCGAGACGGCCGAGAACGTCGCCGAGCGCTACCAGATCAGCCGCAAGGATCAGGACGCCTTCGCCCTGAACAGCCAGAAGAAGGCCGGGGTGGCCCTGGGGGCGGGGCGTTTCAAGGAGCAGATCGTGCCGGTGCCCCTGAAGGGTAAGAAGGGCGAGGTCAAATACTTCGACACTGACGAGCATCCCCGGCCCGACACCACCCCCGAGGGCCTGGCCAAGCTCCAGCCAGTTTTCCGCAAGGGCGGCTCCGTGACCGCCGGCAACTCCAGCGGCATGAATGACGGCGCCGGCGCCTTGGTATTGGCCAGCCCGGAGCGCGCCGCCGAACTGGGCCTCAAGCCGCTGGTCTCGGTGGTGGGCTACGCCAGCATCGGGGTGGAGCCGGCCTACATGGGCATCGGTCCGGTGGACGCCACACGTCTGGTGCTGAAGAAAACAGGCCTGGCGCTCGGCGACATCGACGTGATCGAGCTCAACGAGGCTTTCGCCTCCCAGTCCCTGGCTTGCATCCGCGAGCTGGGCCTGGACGAGGCCAAGGTCAATCCCAACGGAGGGGCCATCGCCCTGGGCCATCCCATCAGCGCCACTGGCAGCGTCATCTTGACCAAGCTGATTTATGAGCTCAAGCGTTCAGGCAAGGAACTGGGCCTGGCCACCATGTGTTTGGGAGGCGGCATGGGCGTGGCCCTGATCGTGCGCAACCAGGGATAATGCCGTGCAGGGAGGCCGGACGCGTTTCTCTTTCCCCCCCCAGAGGGCGGGTCCGGTCTCTCCGCACCTAGCTCCCCCAAGCGACATCCAGCCCAAGGAGGTCCCCGTGAATCTGGCTCAGTTCCTGGTGGACAGCGCCCGCCGCATCCCCGGTCACCTGGCCATCCGCTACCGCGATCAACGAGTCACCTATGGACAGTTCGATCGCTTGGTCAACGGGCTGGCCGCCAACCTGGCCAAGGCGGGATTGCAACCCGGCCAAGTCTGCGTGTTGATGATGCCCAACTCGGTGGACTGGGCGGTTTGCTACTACGCCCTGGCCAAGCTGGGCGCGGTGGTGCTGCCGGTAAATTTTCTCTACCGCACCGCCGAGCTGGAGCACATCTTCCGCGATTCCGGCGCGCGGGCCTTCATCGGCCATGCCGACCATCTGGAGTACGCCGGCCCGGTGTTAAACAGGATGCCGGCCATTGACATCCGCCTGGCCGCCGGCGCGGCTGTGCAAGGTTTCGAACCTCTGGCCGGCTTAATCGCCGAGCAAGACGATTTCCCGCTCTGCCCCACCGCCGATGACGACACCCTGGCCATCATCTACACCAGCGGCACCACCGGTCTGCCCAAGGGCGCGATGCTAACCCATCGCAACCTGGCCAGCAACGCCCAGACCGTGGCCGACATGCGCCGAACCGAGCCCGGGGACGTGGTCCTGGGGGTGCTGCCCTTTTTCCACATCTACGGCCAGACCAGCATCTTCAACTCCTCGGTTTATCTCGGGCTCACCGTGCGGTTGTGGGAGCACTTCGAGGCCAATGAGGTCTTCGCCGCCATCCAGGAGGTGCCCAGTTGCATACTCATCGCGGTGCCGACCATTTTCAACCGCCTGGCCGAGATGGCCGCCGAGAAGCCGCCTACCCGTTCGGGCCTGCGTTTTTGCGTCTCCGGCGGGGCCAGCCTGCCGGTGGAGGTTCTCAAGCGCTTCGAGCAATCATTTGGCGCGGTGATCTACGAAGGCTACGGGCTCACCGAGTGTTCGCCGGTCTGCGTGGAGAACCCATTTGGCAAGCGCACCAAACCAGGCTCCATCGGATTGCCCATCCCCGGTTTCTCGGCCAAGGTGGTGGATGAGATGGACCGCGAAGTGGAGCAGGGCCAGGTGGGCGAGCTTGTCGTACAGGGCCCGGGAGTGATGAAGGGCTATCTTCACCAACCCGAGGCCACCAGCGCCGCTCTCCGGGGGGGGTGGCTGCACACCGGCGATTTGGCCCGCCGCGACGAGGATGGCTACATCTATATCGTCGATCGCAAAAAGGACCTGGTGATTCGAGGCGGCTACAACGTCTATCCCCGAGAAATAGAGGAGGTCCTCTACACCCACCCGGCGGTGAGCGAGGCGGCGGTGCTGGGGATCGCCCACCCCGACCTGGGCGAGGAAGTGGCCGCCATGGTGGTGCTCAAGCCGGGAGCCAGCGCCACGGCCGAGGAGTTGCGCGATTTCGTCAAGCAGCGTGTGGCTCCATATAAATATCCGCGCGTTGTGCGCCTGGCCGTCGAGCTGCCCAAGACCAACACCGGCAAGATACTCAAGCGCGCCATTGTGATGGATTAACCGGGCCGTGACCGCGGTCCCCTGCATCAACGCGTCGGCCGGCTCCTTGTCCGGCCGGGAGGGAGGGAGACAATGTTCGCGAAGTCGAAACTGATGACGGTGCTTGGCGCCATGGCCATCATGCTGGCCGGGGCCTCTTTCGCCAGCGCCGCAACTACGCTGCGCTTCCAGTGCGCCTATCCCGAAAACGCCAACGTGGGCCAGACCACCATGTTCTTCGCCAGCGAGGTGGCGAAGCTGACCAACAACCAAGTCGAAGTGAAGGTGTTCTGGCCCGACCAACTGGTCAAGACCACCGAGGTCTTCGACGGGGTTCGCCAGGGCATGCTCGATGGATACACCGGATCGCTGCTCTATTTCGCCGGCAAGGTGCCCGAGGTCAACGTGCAGTGGCTGCCCTTCAACTGGGACAACGCCGCCGAAGCCAAGGACGTGCTGCTCAACAAAGACTTCATGAACGTCTTTGGCGAGGCCATCGCCAAGCACGGCGTCACCCTGTTGGGCAGCCTTTCGGTCGCCAACATGGGCCTGTTGACCCAGTTCCCGGTGGAGAAGCTGGAGGACTTGGCCGGCAAGAAGATCCGGGCGGTGGGCATGGAGGCGGCCATCATGAAGGCCCTGGGCGCCTCGGCGGTGGCCATCGCCGGCGCCGAGCAGTACATGGCGCTGCAGCGCGGGACTGTGGATGGCACCGACTTCCCCTGGTACACCATCGAGCAGTACAAGTTCTACGAGGTTCTGAAGTATATCATCAAGCCCGCCCTGCACACCCCTGGCGTGGTCGAGATCATCATCAACACCAAGAGCCTGCAAGCCCTGCCGGCCGACCAGCAGAAAGCGGTGCAGCAGGCGGCCATCAACGCGATGAACGTCAGCTTCGCCAAGAGCGAGGAGCTTGACGCCAAGGCCCTGAGCGATGCTGAAAAGCGCGGCGTCAAGGTGGTCACCATTTCCCCCACGGAGATGAAGCGTTTCCGCGAGGCGGTGCAGCCCCTCTGGGACGCCGAAGCCAAGAAGTCACCCTACTCCGCGAAGCTGGTCCAGATCCTGCGCGATCACCTCAAGGCCAAGGGCATCAACTAGCCGGGCTGGAACCGATCCACCATCGGCGGCGGAGCCCAGCGCTCCGCCGCCCATGGAGAGGAAAGCGATGCAAAAAATCATCCAAGGGATTGGCAAGGTCAACGTTTGGCTTGGCTACCTGGTCGCCCCCATCACCCTGATCTTGACGGCCTTGGTTTTTTATGAGGTGGTGCTGCGCTATTTTCTCAGCACTTCATCCAGTTGGTCGGCCGAGGTGCAGAACTATCTGCAGATCGCACTGGTGATGTTGGGTGGCGGCTACACCCTCTTTCATGGCGGACACGTCCGAGTCGACGTGCTGCATCGTGGGTTCGGCCCGCGGACCAAGGCGATAGTGGACCTGGTGACCGCGATCACGGTGCTGGTCTTCGCTGGCCCCATGGTCTGGCATGGGGCCATTCTCACCTGGGAGGCCCTGGAATCTGGCCAGACCTCGGTTTCGGCCGCCGAACTGATCCTTTGGCCTTCCATGGCCACGGTGCCCTTGGGAGTGGCCTGTCTGGCCCTGCAGGCGGTGGCCGGCGCCCTGAGCGCATTCCTCAGGCTGGGCTCCGGTGCAGGAGGGGAGGCGGGTCATGCCCATTGAGATCATGGCCCTGGTGGTTTTCGGCTTGCTCACCGCGCTATTGCTGATCGGGGTTCCCATCGCCTTCTCCCTGTTGTTCATCGCGACCCTCGGCACATTGCAGGTCTGGGGCCCCAAGGGTTTGCTGATGCTGTTCAACACCGCCTACGGCGAGGGGACCAGCTACATCCTTTTGGCGGTGCCCCTATTCGTGTTGATGGCCAACGTGCTGAAATTCTCGGGCATGGCCGACGAACTCTACGAGATCGTCTATCGCTGGATGGGCGGCTTGCGTGGCGGGCTGGCCATGGGCACGGTGGCCATCTGCGCGGTCTTCGCCGCCATGGCCGGCATCTCCTCGGCCGCCACCATCTCCATGGGCCTGATCGCCTTGCCCTCCATGCTCTCCCGCGGCTACGACAAAAGCATGGCCCTGGGCAGCATCAACGCTGGCGGGGCGCTTGGCATTCTGATTCCGCCATCGATCATCATGGTGCTCTACAGCAACATGACCGATGTATCGGTGGGGCAGCTCTTCGCCGGCGGCATCCTGCCCGGAATCATGCTCACGCTGATCTTCATCGCCTACATCGGCGTGCGCTGCCTGCTCCAGAAGGAATTGGCCCCGGCCGGCACAGAGCGCTACACCCTGGCCCAGAAAATGGAGACCCTGAAGGGCGTCATCGCCCCGTTGCTTCTGGTGACGTTGGTGCTGGGAGTGATGTACCTGGGCATCTGCACCCCCACCGAGGCGGCTGGCATCGGCGCTGGCGGGGCTTTCCTGGCCGCGGCCCTGCATCGCCGACTGACCTGGGTACGGACCCGGCAGTCTCTGATCGAAACCATGCACCTGACGGTGATGATCTTCTGGATCATAATCGGGGCCAACGCCTTCACCCATTTCCTGGCCTACGCCGGCATCCAGGACATGGTGCAGAAGTGGATCCTCTCCCTGGATGTGGGCCGCTGGACTATCCTGCTCACCATCCAATTCATCTACTTTTTGCTGGGCTGCTTCCTGGACCCGGCTGGCATCCTGCTCCTGACCACGCCGATCTTCGTTCCGGTGATCAGCCAACTGGGCTTCGACCCTCTTTGGTTCGGCATCCTGTTCGTGGTGAACATGGAGATGGCCTACATCACCCCGCCCTTTGGCTTCAACCTGTTCATTCTCAAGGGAGTGTCGCCGCCGGATGTGACCATGACCGACATCTACAATTCGGTCTGGCCCTATGTGATCTGCCAGGCGCTGTGTCTGGCCGTCTGCATGTTGGCGCCTGAAATGACCACCTGGCTGCCTTCCCTGATGGTGGCGCGTTAGCGCCGGAGAGAACCCAAATGAGCGAAGAACTGGTGCGTTGCGAAATCAAGGACCAGGTGGCGGTGGTCACCATCGACCACCCGCCCATGAACGCGCTGGACGTGCCCACCAAGTTGGCCATCCGCGACGCTTTCGCCGAACTTGACCAACGCCGGGACGAGATGCGGGCGGTGGTGTTGACCGGGGCTGGAGAGAAGGCGTTCGCCGGCGGGGCGGATATCAAGACCTTCCTGGAGCTGACCCCGGAGACAGCCAAGCGCCGCCTGATGCTGACCCATTCCATTTACTCCCAGATCGAGAATTTCGTCTGGCCAGTGATCGCCGCGGTGCATGGCTATTGCCTGGGCGGCGGGCTGGAGCTGGCTCTGGCCTGCGACATCCGCTATGCCAGCCAGAACGCCAAACTGGGTTTTCCGGAGGTGAATCTTTCGGTCTTCCCCGGCAACGGAGGCATTGCCCGCGCCGGCCAGTTCCTGCCCTTGGGTAAGCTCAAGGAGTTGGTCTACACTGGCGCCAGCATCAGCGCCGACGAGGCCCTGGGCTATGGCCTGGTGGAAAAGGTGGTCAGCGAAGGCGAGGTACTGGATGCCTGCCTGGAGTTGGCTCGAACCATCGCCAAGCGAGGGCCTTTGGGGGTTATGGCGGCCAAGAAGGCCATCAATCGAACCCGCGATCTATGCCTCATGGATCGGCTGGAGTTGGAGTCCGACCTTTGGGCCGGGCTCACCGCCAGCGAGGACATGAAGGAGGGCGCGCGGGCGTTCATGGAAAAGCGCAAGCCGGTGTACCGCTGCCGCTAGCCGGCGGCGCGGGGACAGGGAGCTGAGATGGCGGTTGTGACCATATCGCGCCAAGTGGGCAGCCTGGGTGACGAGGTTGCCGAGAGCTTGGCCAAGGTGCTGGGCTACGAGCTGGTGGGCGCCTCGAGGTTGAAGGACGTGGCCTGCGGCCTGGCCCCCTGCTTCGCCGAGGAGGTCCAGGACCTGCAGATGGAGCGCGGCTTGAGTGTTTTGGAGCGCATGTTCTTCGCCCAGCCGGTCTACACCTCGCTTTACGCGGCGGTGATCCTGGAGGTGGCCTCGCGGGGCAACGTGGTCATCCTGGGGCGTGGAGCCCAGGTGGTGTTGCGCGAGGTGCCGCCGGTGCTGCGGGTGCGGGTGGTGGCGCCCACCGCGCTGCGGGTGGCCCGGGTGGCCCGGGCCATGGGGCTGGAGCCCGAGGAGGCCCGGGAGCGGGTGGAGCGCCACGATCAGGAACGCCGGGCCCTGGTGCGCCAGATCTTCGACAATGATCTGCGCGACTGGGGGTTGTACCACTTGGTGCTCAACACCGAGACCCTCGACCAGGACGGGGCGGTGGCGATCCTGCGCCAATCGGTGGCCGAGGTGCGTCGCCTACACCCGGATGAGGCCCTGGAGAAGACCCTGAAGCCCCTGGCCACGGCCAAGTTTGTGGAGGCCCGGCTACGGCGGGAGCTGTTGCGCTCCAACCTGCTCAAGGCCGATCTCTCGCCCGAGGGCGCCATCGTGCTCTCCGGCTATCTCCACGCCAAGGAGGAGAGCCGCCGGGCCGAGGATCTGGCCCGCAAGCTGGCTGGCGACCTGCCGGTGGTCAACCAGATTCGGGTGTCCACCCTCAACCTGAACTGGCCCGTCTGAGGCTTGGGCGGCCTATAACCCCGGGGCCGGCCGAGCCGTCTCCGGGGATTTTCCCCGGCTGGTGGATCGTGGCGGTGGCCTGCCTGGCCAACTTCATGTCCACCGGCACCAGCTTCTACGTTTTCAACGCCTTCCTCTTGCCCTTGTGCGCGGCCCGGGATTGGTCCCGGGCCGATCTCAACCTGGCCCCCGGCCTGGGTTTCGCCTGCGGTCTGCTGGCCCAGTTCACCTATGGCGGCCTGATCCCTCGCTTGGGCGCGCGCCGGTTGATGACTCTGGGACCGTTCCTGGCCTGCTTGGCTTTCGCATTGCTGGGGCGGGTGGAGAGCTTGTGGATCTTCATCTTCTGCTACGTGCTGTTGCAAGTGGGCAACGCGGCCATGAGCGGCATCGTATCCCACACCGTGCTCTCCAACTGGTTTGCAAAAAACCGTGGCCAGGCCATCGGTCTGGCCACCACCGGCATCTCGCTTTCCGGAGCGGTGCTGCCCTATCTGGCCCTGCGCCTGATCGAGGAGTACGGCCTGGCAGATGCCGCCTTGTTCATCGGCCTGGGGGTGCTGGGCGTGGCGCCCTTGGCCTGGATCTTCATTCGCACCACGCCCGAGGAATGCGGCCACTGGCCGGATGGGGCCGCGAACCCACCGCCTACGGATCGACCGGGCGAGGACGGTGATTGGCCAACTGGCGATCACGACCTGGACCCTCGCCAGATTTGGCGACAGGCCTCGTTTTGGAAGTTGGGTCTGGCCTACGCCATGGGTCTCAGCGGAGCCATGGGAGTGATGTTTCAGATCGCGCCACGCTTTCAGGACCTGGGGCTGGACAGCCGCTGGGCCATGGCTCTGACCGCGGCCATGGCCCTCCTGGGGGCCTCCGGCAAATACCTTTGGGGCCTTTTCTGCGACTGGTGGCCACCGGTGCGGGTGGTCTGGTGCCTGTTCCTGGCCAAAGCCTTGGGCCTGGGCTTGGGTTTGGCCGGCGGCTCGGCCATGGCCACCGCCGCCTTCGTGATGGTCTTCGGTTTCGCCATGGGCGGGGTGATGTCAACCTATCCCATCCTGACCGCGGCCATATTCGGTCGAGAGCATTTCACCAGGGTCTATCGCATGCTGGTGCTTTTTCTGGCCCTGCAGGGTCTGGGCTATCTGGTCATGGGCCAGAGCTTCGCCCTCACTGGGTCCTATGACTCGGCCTATCTTACCTTCCTGCTGTTGGATCTGATCGCCGCCGGGCTGGTGGCAAGCATTCGCCACCCTCCGACCCAAACCTGCTAGCCTGTCGGCAGCGGGAATCAACCCTTCGCGCGCGATGCTCCGGTTCACGAACCAGCTTGGCCGGCTGGTCAGAGGGGCATATTATGGAAGGCAGGCCCCGGGCCGCGATCGGCGCGGTGGGAAGGGCTTCATGGGAGGCGAACCAGCGATGCGCCTGGCGGTGATCAGCGACATCCACGCTAATCTGGAAGCATTCCGGGCGGTGCTGGCCGATCTGCGGGAGCAGGCCCCGGACTTGGTCTATTGCCTGGGAGACAACCTGGGCTATGGCCCGGAGCCCGAGGCGGTGGTGGAACTGCTCCGCGCCCAGGGCATCCCGTCGGTACTGGGCAATCACGAGCTGGGGCTGGTGGACCCAGACTGCCTGGCCCGGTTCAACTCCTCCGCCCGGCGCTCGCTGGAAATCACCCGCGGACTCATCAGCCAGGCCACCCTAGACTATTGCCGCGACTTGCCCCTTTTCCTATCCGCCCATGGACGGCGTTTCGTCCATGGCCTGCCGCCGGAGAGCCCCATCCGCTATCTTTTCGAGGTCAGGGGCCGCGAGTTGGCCGCCGTCATGCAAAAGCTGCCGGAGCCGGTCTGTTTCGTGGGCCACACCCACGAGCTGAGCCTGGTGGTGTTGGATCCGGACGGACAGGCCCGCCCGCGGGAGTTGCCCATTGGCCTTACCATTCTGCCACCAGGCCGCCGAGTGTTGGTCAACGCTGGCAGCGTGGGCCAACCTCGGGACGGCGACAACCGGGCAAAATACCTGGTCCACGACGACGAGGAAGGCAGCGTCGAGGTGCGGGCGGTGGCCTACGACATCGCCAAGACGGTCAGGGCCATCCTGGAGCGAGGCTTTCCCGATTTCAACGCCTCGCGCCTGTGGTGAGGCCGGCATGAAGACCATCGGGCGCTACCAGGTTCTGGGTCTTTTGGGCCGCGGCGGCTGGGCC
>JAIUYB010000051.1 GCA_020216625.1 Desulfarculus sp. | reverse complement strand
AGGCCCCAGCGGCTTCCGCCCCGCGGCCCCGGCGCCCGCGGACACCCCGCCGCCGGAGCGCAGTGACGACAAGACCGGACGGCGGCGCAAGAAGGGCAAGAAGACCGCGGCCATGCCCGATGACGAGGCCTTGATGCGCAAGGCCGGCGCCGGCAAGCGCAAGGAGATCCTGGACAAGGCCGACCTCTACGACATGGACCGCCACGGCCGCGGCAAACGCCGGGGCGCGCAGGTAAAGAAGAAAAAAACCGAGATCACCACCCCCAAGGCCATCAAGCGCCGGGTCAAGGTGGGCGAGGCCATCACCGTGGCCGAATTGGGCAAGCGCATGGGCGTCAAGTCGGCCGAAGTCGTGGGTCGGCTGATGAAGATGGGCATGATGCTCACCGCGAATCAATCCCTGGAGCTGGAGGACGCGGCCCTGGTGGCGGCTGAGTTCGGCTTCGAGATCGAGCGGGTGGCTTTCGAGGAAGAGGGCTTGCTGGAGCAGGCCGTGGACCGTCCCGAAGACCTCAAGACCCGTCCGCCGGTGGTCACCATCATGGGTCACGTCGACCACGGCAAGACCTCGCTCCTGGACGCCATCCGGCGCACCGACGTGGCCGGCGGCGAGGCGGGCGGCATCACTCAGCACATCGGCGCCTACAACGTCCACCTGCCCGACGGCGGCCAGGTGGTCTTCCTGGACACTCCGGGCCACGCCGCCTTCACCCAGATGCGCGCCCGCGGCGCTCAGGTCACCGACGTGGTGGTCCTGGTGGTGGCGGCCGACGACGGCGTGATGCAGCAGACCAAGGAGGCCATCAGCCACAGCCGAGAGGCCGGCGTGCCCATCGTGGTGGCGGTCAACAAGATCGACAAGCCAGGGGCCGACCCCTCGCGGGTGCGCCGCGAATTGGCCGACCTGGGCCTGGTGGCCGAGGACTGGGGCGGCGACACCATCTTCGTGGAGGTCTCGGCCAAGACCGGCCAGGGCATAGACACCCTGTTGGAGATGCTCCAGTTGCAGTCCGAGGTTCTGGAGCTGACCGCCAACCCCGCCAAGGCCGCCCGGGGCCACATCCTGGAGGCCCGCCTGGACAAGGGCCGCGGCCCGGTGGCCACGGTGCTGGTGCAGGAAGGCACCCTGAAGGCCGGTGACGCCTTTGTCTGCGGCGTCCACTCCGGCCGGGTCCGGGCGCTGTTTGACGACCTGGGTCGCCGGGTGGACGACGCCGGGCCGGCCATCCCGGTCGAGGTGCAGGGCTTCGCCGGCGTGCCCGAGGCCGGCGACGAGTTCGTGGTGGTGGAAAACGACAAGGTGGCCAAGCAGATCGCCGAGCACCGCGCCATGAAGAAGCGCGAGGCC
Organism: Desulfarculus sp.; assembly: GCA_020216625.1. Lineage (GTDB taxonomy): Bacteria > Desulfobacterota > Desulfarculia > Desulfarculales > Desulfarculaceae > JACRDC01. Next base: position 8,353 of record JAIUYB010000051.1, on the reverse strand, counting down.
GAGCTGAGCTCCCAGACGCGGCTGTCGCTGGAAGGCTTCTTCGAGCAGATGAAGGAGGGCGCGGTCCAGGAGCTGAAGCTGGTGGTCAAGGCCGATGTGCAGGGCTCGGTGGAGGCCATGGTGGACGCCTTGAACAAGCTGGGCAACGAGCAGGTCAAGGTCAACGTCATCCACTCGGCCACCGGCGCCATCACCGAGACCGACGTGATGCTGGCTAGCGCCTCCAACGCCATCATCATCGGCTTCAACGTGCGCCCCACCGGCAAGGTGACGGAAATCGCCGAGGCCGAGCATGTGGACATCCGCACCTACGACGTCATCTACCAGGTGATCGACGACGTCACCGCCGCTTTGACCGGCCTGCTGGCCCCGGTGATCCAGGAGGAGGTCATCGGCCGGGCGGTGGTGCGCCAAACCTTCACCGCGCCCAAGGTGGGGACCATCGCCGGCTGCGCGGTCACCAGCGGCAAGGTGGAGCGCAACGCCCAGGCCCGCCTGCTGCGCGACGGGGTGGTGGTGGCCACCACCAAGCTCTCCTCCCTGCGGCGTTTCAAGGACGACGTCAAGGAGGTCTTGCAGGGCTACGAGTGCGGCATCGGCCTGGAGAATTACAACGACATCAAGGTGGGCGACGAGATCGAGGTCTACGTCACCCGCGAGGTCGCGGCCCAGTTGTAGCCGATGGTGGTGGGTGCGCTGACCATGACCCTGCACGTGGCCGATTCCGGCGGCCTGAAGACCAAGCGCAAGGTCGCGCGCGCGGTCATCGACCGGGTGCGGGCCAAGTTCAACGCCGCCGCCGCCGAGGTGGGCGGCCAGGACACCTGGCAGCGCCTGGAGCTGGGCTTCGCGGTCTGCGGCAACCAGACCGCCCACGTGCAGCACCAGCTGGACGAAATCGCGCGCTTCGTGGAGCGCCTGGCCCTGGCCGAGATCACCGATCTGCGGCAGGAGCTGGTCCCGCTCAAGGACATGGCCTGGGCCCCGGCGGTCAATCCGCCCTGGGAAGACTGATGGGCACCCGCCGCACCGAAAGACTGGGGAACCTGATCCTGGCCGAACTGGCCGATCTGCTTCTGAAGCGGGTCAAGGATCCCCGCCTGACCGGCATGACGCTCACCGGGGTGGATGTCTCGCCCGACCTGGCCCAGGCCAAGGTCTACTTCAGCCTGCTGGACGCCAGCCGCCGCCGGGAGGTGGAGGCTGGCTTCCAGGCCGCCGCGCCCTTCCTGCGCCGGGAGCTGGCCACCCGCCTGGCCATCAAGACCACCCCGCGCCTGGTGCTGGCCTACGACGCCTCCCTGGTCCGGGGGGCGGAGATGGAGCGCCTGATCCGCCAGGTGCGCCAGGCCGACCAGGAACAGGCCCAAACCCGGGGCGAGGACCCCGATGGCGAGGGCCAGGCGTGAGGCAGGCGGTGGTCCAGGCCCTGCGCGAGGCCGGACGGGTGCTGGTGATGGCCCATCGCGACCCGGACGGCGACGCCCTGGGCTCGGTGTTGGGCCTGATGCACCTGCTCATCGCCAACGGCAAGCAGGTCCGCTGCCACATCAATGGCTTGGTGCCGCCCGAGTATGGCTATCTGCCCGGCCTGGATGCCCTGGATCCGGGATTGCCCGAGGCGAACTGGCCGGAGCTGGTGGTGCTCCTGGATTGCCACGAGCCGGAGCGGGCCGGCCAGGTGGCGGCTCCCTATCTGGAGGCCGCGCCCCGGGTGGCGGTGGTGGATCACCACCTGGGCGAGGCCAGCTTCGGCCAGGCCCGCTGGGTGGAGCCGGCCCAGGCCGCCACCGCCCAGATGGTGGCCGGCCTGGCGGCGGATTTGGGCTGGTCGATGAACTCCGCGGCGGCCACCTGCCTCTATACCGGGCTGGTGACCGACACCGGCCGCTTCTGCTACTCCACCACCACGCCGCTGGTGTTGCGGGCGGCGGCGGACCTGGTGGCGGCCGGAGCCGATCCCTGGGCCATCACCCAGCGGGCCTACTCCACCAGCCTGGAGCGCCTGAAGCTTTTTGGCCGGGTGCTGGCCAGCCTGGAGTTGTTGGCCAACGGCCGTCTGGCCCTGGCCCGCGCCCGCCAGGCCGACCTAAAGGAGCTGGGGTGCCCGCCCAGCGACCTTGACCGCATCGTGGAGGAGCTGCGCGCCATCCGAGGGGTCGAGGTGGCGGCGCTGGTCAAGGAGACCGCCGAGGGCGGGGTCAAGGCCAGCCTGCGCTCGCGGGGGACGGTGGACGTGGGGGCCCTGGCCCTGACCCTGGGCGGCGGCGGCCACAAGAACGCGGCCGGCGCGCGCCTGGCCATGCCCCTGGAACAGGCCGCCGCGCATCTGGCCCGGCTGTTGAGCGCGGCCCTGGGCCAGACCGGAGGCCAGGCATGAGCCGCCGCCGGTCATCGCCGCGCTTTTTCGCCGACGGCGTGCTGCTGGTGGACAAGCCGGCCGGCCCCACCAGCCACGACGTGGTGGAACGGTTGCGGCGACGCTATCGGCCCGATAAGCTTGGACATGCCGGGACGTTGGACCCCTTCGCCACCGGCCTATTGGTCCTGGCCTTCAACCAGGCCACCCGCTTGGCCGAGCTTCTGGGCTCTGGGGCCAAGCTCTACCAGGCCAGCCTGGGCCTGGGCCGGGCCACCGACACCGGCGATCTGACCGGCGAGACGGTGGCCGAGGCCCCGGTGCCCGAGTTGGAAGCCGCCACGGTGGCCGAGGCCCTGGCCAAGCTGGAAGGCCCGCGCTTGCAGGCCCCGCCGGCCTATTCGGCGGCCAAGCACGAGGGCCGGCCCCTATATTCCTATGCCCGGGCCGGGGTGAAGGTGGACAAGCCGCCACGCCCCATCACGGTGCACCAGGCCCGGCTGGTCTCCCTGGCCCCGGGGGAGATCGTCTTTAGCCTGCTCTGCTCCCGGGGCACCTACGTGCGCGCCCTGGGCGAGGACCTGGCCCGGTCCCTGGGCAGCGAAGGGCATCTCACCGCCCTGCGCCGCCTGGGCTCTTCGCCCTTCGCGGTCCAGGAGGCCCTGGACCTGGACCAGGCCCTGGAACTAGGTCCGGAAGAGCTGGCCCAACGCCTGCTGCCCTTGCCCGCGGTCCTGGACCGCCTGGGCCTGCCGGTGGCGGAGGTGGACGCGGACACCGCCTGGAGCCTGCGCCAGGGCCGCATCCTGCCCCGGGAGACGCTCCTGGCCCACACCCGGGGCCAGCACCAGAACGGCCAGCCCTTCCAGGTGCGCGACGATCAAGACGGGCTGGTGGCGGTTTTGCGATGGCTGGGACCCGGCGAGCGCCGGCCCCAGCGTGACTACGAGAACATCAGGGTTTTCCCCGAGACCGCGTGCGCGGTCACGGGGGAGAGTCAAACATCTGCGTCGGCCCACGGGGCCGAGTGAGCCTGGAGGCCCGGCCAAGGGTGGCTGGGCATGTACTCTGGGCCGCAGACGAGGGGCCACGAGGCCCACTAACACAAGGAGGATTGAAAAGTGGTTCTGACTCCGGAAGACAAAAGCGCCCTCATCATCAAGTTCCAGCGTAAAGAGGGCGACACCGGCTCGCCGGAGGTGCAGATCGCGCTCTTGAGCGAGCGCATCAAGTACCTCACCGAGCATTTCAAGGTCCACGCCAAGGACCACCACAGCCGCCGCGGCCTGCTGAAACTGGTCGGCCAGCGCCGGCGTCTGCTCAACTACCTGCGCCGCAAGGACGTGGAACGCTACCGCGCGGTGATCAAGGAGCTGGGCATCCGCAAGTAAGTCCGAGAGGCATTGAGAGAGAGCATGTATAAAAAGGTATCGACCGTCATCAACGGCCAAGAGTTCAGCATCGAGACCGGCAAGCTGGCCAAGCAGGCCAGCGGCGCGGCCTGGGTCACCCACGGCGAAAGCGTGGTGCTGGTGACCGCGGTGGCTGACTACTCCATTCGCGAAGGCATCGACTTCATTCCGCTCACCGTGGATTACCAGGAGTTCGGCTACGCCGCCGGTCGCATTCCCGGCAACTTCTTCCGCCGCGAGATGGGCCGCCCCAGCGAGCGCGAGACCCTCACCAGCCGGCTCATCGACCGCCCGGTGCGCCCCAACATCCCCAAGGGCTGGGGATACGAGACCCAGGTCATCGCCAACGTCTATTCGGTGGACAAGGTCAACGACCCCGACGTCATGGCCCTGACCGGCGCTTCCGCCGCCCTGTGCCTGAGCGAGATCCCCTTCAACGGCCCCATTGCCGGGGTGCGGGTGGGCCGGGTCGACGGCCAGTTCATCCTGAACCCCACCACCGAGCAGCGGGCCCAGTCCGATCTGGACCTGATCGTGGCCGGCAGCCGCGACGCGGTGGTGATGGTGGAGGGCGGGGCCGATCTGGTCAGCGAGGACGTGGTCTTGGAGGCCATCTGGTTCGCCCACGCCGGGTTGCAGCCCTTGATCGACATCCAGTTGGAGCTGGTGGCGGCCTGCGGCAAGGAAAAACGCGCCTTCAAGCCCCCGGTCAAGGACGAGGATCTGTTGGCCAAGGTCCGCGCGGCCTGCGCCGCCGGCATGCGCGAGGTGCTCTCCACCCGGCCCAAGCTGGAGCGCTACGGCAAGGTGCGCGAGCTCAAGGCCCAGGTCATCGCCGAGCTGGGCGAGGCGGCGGCCGGCAAGGAGGGTCTGATCAAGGACATGATCGACCACCTGGAGGCCGAGGCCATGCGGGAGATGATCCTGCACACCGGCCAGCGGGTGGACGGCCGCGACTTGGTCACGGTGCGCCCCATCACCTGCGAGGTGGGCGTGCTGCCCCGGACCCACGGCTCGGCGCTGTTCACCCGGGGCGAAACCCAGGCCCTGGTCACCTGCACCCTGGGCACCAGCGGCGACGAGCAGCGCATCGAGACCGTCATCCAGGGCGACATCTTCCGCCGCTTCATGCTGCACTACAACTTCCCGCCGTTTTCGGTCAACGAGGTCAAGCGCCTGGGCGGTCCCGGCCGTCGCGAGATCGGTCACGGCGCCCTGGCCCGGCGGGCGGTCGGCCGCGTCCTGCCCAGCAAGGAGTCCTTCCCCTATTCCATCCGCGTGGTCAGCGACATCATGGAGAGCAACGGCTCCTCGTCCATGGCCACGGTCTGCGGCAGCTCCTTGTCCCTGATGGACGCGGGCGTGCCGGTGAAAGCCGCCGTGGCCGGCGTGGCCATGGGCCTGATCATGGAGGGTGACAAGGTCGCGGTGCTGACCGACATCCTGGGCGACGAGGACCACCTGGGCGACATGGACTTCAAGGTCGCCGGCACCACCGAGGGCGTGGCGGCGGTCCAGATGGACATCAAGATCGCTGGCATCAGCAAGGAGATCATGGCCCGGGCCCTGGCCCAGGCCAAGGATGGCCGCCTGCATATCCTGGGCGAGATGGCCAAGGCCATCAACGCCCCGCGCGGCCAGATCAGCGAATTCGCCCCGCGCATCACCACCATCAAGATTCCGGTGGAGAAGATCAAGGATCTCATCGGCCCGGGCGGCAAGACCATCCGCGGCCTGCAGATGGAGACCGGGGCCAAGATCGACGTCTCCGACGACGGCACGGTGCACGTGGCCGCGGTGGAGGGCTCCGGCGGGGCCCAGGCCATCAAGATGATCCGCGACCTGACCCAGGAGGCGGAGGAGGGCGCGGTCTACGAAGGCAAGGTGGTGCGCATCATGGACTTCGGCGCCTTCGTGGAGATCATGCCCGGGCGCGACGGATTGGTGCACATCAGCGAGCTGGACCACATGCGGGTGCGCAGCGTCACCGACGTGCTGAAGGAAGGCGACGTGATCAAGGTCAAGGTCCTGGGCGTGGATGACCGGGGCAAGGTGCGCCTGAGCCGCAAGGCCCTCTTGCCCCCGCCCTCGCCAGAGGAGATGGCCCAACGCCAGGCCGAGGACGCCGCCCGCGGAGACGAGCCCCCCCGGGGCGACTACCGCCGTGACGACCGGCGCGACGACCGCCGGGGAGGCTCCGGGCGCGGCGACCGCGACCGCCGTCCCCCCCGCCGCTAGAGGTGGCCGTGATCGAGAAAACCGTCCTGGATAACGGGGTGCGCGTCCTGACCGAGCGCAACCCTCAGGCATTCTCGGTCACGGTCGGCCTCTGGATGGAGGTCGGCAGCCGTGACGAGGACCCCGCCCATGGCGGGGTCAGCCATTTCATCGAGCACATGGCCTTCAAGGGCACCGCCCGGCGCTCCCCCCTGGACATCGCCCGGGAGATCGACCGTCTGGGCGGACTGGCCAACGCCTTCACCAGCAAGGAGCACACCTGCTATCACGCCCGGGCCCTGGCTGGCCGCCTACCCGAGATCTGCGACCTGCTGAGCGACCTGCTGCTCAATCCCACCCTGGACCCAGCCGAGCTGGAACGGGAGCGGGACGTGATCCTGCAGGAGATCTGCGCGGTGGAGGACACCCCCGAGGACCTGGTTCACGTGCTCTTCGGCGAGGGCTTCTGGCCCGACCACCCCCTGGGCCGCTCGGTGCTGGGCAGCGTGGAGAGCGTCTCCGCCCTGGACCGCGCCGCCATCCAGGCCTACCTAGCCGAGCACTACCGTCCCCGGCGGGCGGTGGTCTCGGCGGTGGGCAACCTGGAGCACCAGCAGGTTCTGGACCTGTTGGGCCCCACTCTGGCCGCCTTGCCCGGCGGCGGCGATGATCCTCCCCGCACCCCTCCCCTGGTCAGCCCCGGCCTCTGGCTCAGCCCGCGCGACAGCGAGCAGGCCCACCTGGCCCTGGGCCTGGCCGCGCCCGCGGCCAGCTCCCCGCAGCGTTTCGCGGCGGCCCTGCTTAACCTGATCCTGGGCGGGAACATGAGCTCCCGCCTTTTCCAGGAGGTACGCGAGAAGCGGGGCCTGGCCTACTCGGTCTACTCCTACCTCAGCTCCTACAGCGACTGCGGCCTGTTGGGCATCTACCTTGGCGTGGCCCCGGAGCGGGCGGCCGAGGCCCTGGCCGTGGTCCGCGCGGAGCTCATGCGCCTGGCCGGCGAGCCGCCCCAGGAGCACGAACTCCTGGACGCCAAGGAAAACCTGACCGGGGCCATCCTCTTGGCGGCCGAGAACCCCGAAAGCCGCATGAGCCGCATCGCCCGCAACGAGTACCAGTTCGGTCGCCAGGTGGAGCCGGCCGAGGCCGCGGCCCAGGTGGAGGCGGTGACCATGGACCAGATCGCCGACCTGGCCGCCTCCCTGTTGCGGCCCGAGAATCTGGGGGTCATGGCCCTTGGCCCCCTGGAGGAAGCAGACCTGGCCCGGGGGCTGGGCCGATGAGCGGGCTCCGGGTCCCGGTGCGGCGTCTGGCCCACGGCCAAGGCCTGGAGCTGCCGGCCTACCAGACCGCCCAAGCGGCCGGCCTGGACCTGCCGGCGGCGGTGGAGGCCCCGCTTACCATCGCCCCTGGAGCCATCGCCCTGGTGCCCACCGGGCTTAGCCTGGCCATCCCCTCGGGGCACGAGGGCCAGGTGCGACCCCGCTCCGGCCTGGCGGTCAAGCACGGCCTGACCGTGGTCAACGCCCCCGGCACCATCGACGCCGACTATCGCGGCGAGGTCAAGGTGGCCCTGATCAACCTGGGCCCGGACCCGGTGACCATCCAACGGGGCGACCGGGTGGCCCAGTTGGTCATCGCCCCGGTGACCCGGGTTGAACTGGCCGAGGTCCCCGAGTTGCCCGCCAGCCAGCGCGGCGCGGGCGGCTTCGGCCACACCGGCTAACCTAGCCATGGGCCTGCGCTTTTGCCTTCTGGCCAGCGGCTCCCGGGGCAACGCCATCTTGGTGCAGGCGGGGTCCGAGGCCGTGCTGGTGGATTGCGGGCTCTCCGGCCGCGAGCTCATGGGCCGCCTGGAGCGGGCCGGCCTGGACCACCGCCGCCTCAAGGCCATCATCGTCACCCACGAGCACCGCGACCACGTGGCCGGAGTGGGGGTGGTGGCCCGCAAGCTGCGCCTGCCGGTGCTGGCCACTCCGGCCACCCTCGCCGCCTGCCCCAGCCTGGGTCCGGTCCGCCACCAGGCCATCCGCGCCGGAGAAACCTTCCACCTGGGCGCCCTGACCATCCAGCCTTTCGCCATCCCCCACGACGCCGCCGACCCGGTGGGTCTGGTCATCGCCAACGGCGCGGCCCGCTTGGGCCTGGCCACCGACCTGGGCCAGGCCCTGAAACTGGTGGAAGCCCGTTTGTCTGGCTGCCAGGCCCTGATCCTGGAGCACAACCACGACCCCCAAATGCTGGCCGACGGCCCCTACCCGCCCTGGCTCAAACAGCGGGTGCGCTCGCGCCACGGCCATCTGTCCAACCAGCAGGGCTCGGAGCTTCTGGCGGCGGTCCATAGTGGAGAGTTGCGCCAGGTGGT
>JAIUYB010000050.1 GCA_020216625.1 Desulfarculus sp. | reverse complement strand
GGACCAGATCCCGGCCGATATCATCGCCAAGATCGAGATCATCAAGGGCGCGCCCTCGGTGCTCTACGGGGCCAACGCCATGGCCGGCGTGATCAACGTCATCACCAAGAAGGCCACCGAAAAGCCGGCCTTCAGCGCCACCGGCGAGGTGGGCGAGCACGACACCTACCGTTTCAGCCTCTCCCAGGGCATGAAGGTGGACAAGGTCAACTATTGGTTGAACTACACCCACCGCGAGAGCGCCGGCTGGCGGATGTCCGACGACTTCCAGCCGAAGATCGGGACCATCGTCAACAAGCCGGGCCAGACCGTGCCCGCGCTGCTGGAGGATGGCGGCTGGCGCAACAACTCCGACTACAAGGTGGACACCGTCTGGGCCCGGTTCGGCTGGGAGCCCACCAAGAACGGCGAGTACTACCTTAACTTTCACTGGCTCAACGCCGAGCGGGGCATGCCGCCCAACATCACCAGCGAGCAGGTTTTCACCACCAAGCCCCAGTTCTCCACCCTCTCGCGCTGGGGCAAGTACAACGACCTGGGCTTCGACCTCAGCGGCAAGCAGAAGCTGGGCGAGAAGCTGACCCTGCTGGGCAAGCTGTTCTACCATGACCACAAGGACGACTACGTCTCCTACTCCGACCCGCAGTACAGCAACCAGGTGGCCTTGAGCACCTATCAGGACTACTTCGTGGGCGGCAACCTGGCCGCCGACTACGAGCTGAGCAAGGGCCACAACCTGGGCGCGGCCCTGCACTACAAGGGCGACTCCCACAAAGAGCGCGACGACGCCTACCTGCCCTACACCGATAACTTCTCCTACACCGGCTCCCTGGGCGGCGAGTATCGCTACACCGGCCTGCCGGGCCTGTTGGTCAGCGCCGGGGCCGCCTACGACTGGTTTGTGGTGGACAAGGCCCAGGCCAACAACACCGACAAGAACGGCAAGCTGACCAGCCAGTCCGACCTGGACACCCCGGGGGTGATGAGCGAGTTCGACCCCATGGTCGGCGCCTCCTACACCTTCGCCGACACCACCCGGGTCTTCGGCTCGGTGGCGCGCAAGACCCGCTTCCCCACCCTGACCGAGCTGTATTCGACCAAGGGCGGCAACCGCGACCTTCAGGCCGAAAAGAGCGTCAACTACACCCTGGGCGTGGCGCGCAAGTTCGGCAGGGACGTGAGCCTACAACTGGCGGGCTTCTACATGGACATCCAGGACTGGATCAGCCGCGACGGCCCCTACACCACCAACCTCTATCGCAACTACGCCAACATCCACATCTACGGCTTCGAGTTCGGCGCGGGCTACAAGCCGCTGAAAAACCTGGAGCTGCGGGCGGACTACACCTTCGCGCAGGCCAAGGACGAGAGCGAGGGCGCGGTGACTGACAAGGTGATCGGGGTGCCCGAGCACAAGCTGGACGCCGGCGTCAGCTATCTGTTCCCGGTGGTGCTGACCAAGCTGGACCTGCGCGGGACCCTGGTGGGCAAGCGTTACGAGCAGCTGCCCACCCCGGCCAGCCCCACCCAGGCCGAGCTGCTGACCGAGGCCTATTTCCTGCTCAACACCCGGATCTCCAAGGTCTTCTGGGATCACTACGAGGTCTATTTCGCGGTGAACAACCTTTTCGACAAGGACTACGAGTCCGAGGTCAACTTCCCCGGGCCGGGCCGCAACTGGTGGGTGGGGATCACCACCCGCTTTTAGAACCTCTTGCGGGCGGCCTCCTCCGAGGGGGCCGTCCGAGTCAGGCGAGCGACATGCCAAACATCTGGTTCGAGGTGCTGTATTTCGCCAGCCTGGGGCTGAACCTGGGCGCGGCCTTCCTGGCCTGGCGCGGGCTCGGCCCTTGGCGGGTGGCGGGTTGGCTGGCCATGGCCGCCTGCGCAATCCAGGCCCTGGCCCTGGGCCTGCACCTGGGCCGGCCGCCCCTGGGCGGGGCCTGGGAGTCCTTCGCCACGCAGGCCCTGCTGTTGGACCTGATGGCCCTGTGGCCCACCGGCGACCGCGACGCGGACCGCGGCCTGGGGGGTTGGACCTGGGCCGCGGCCAGCCTGTTCCTGGCCGTCTTCCTGGTGCTGGAGCGCAAGCTTTATCCGGACTGGTTCAACTACGAATACTTCTGGGCGCGGGCGTTTTTCCTCTTGCGCAACGCCGGCCTTGCCTTTTTCGTCTTCACCGCTTGCGCGGCCCTGGCCGGGACGCGGCGCGGCATCGCCCCCGCCGGGCGCAACCTGCTATTTCTCTGGGCGCGCAACTTCCTGCTCCTGGGCACGGCGGTTTTCCTGGCCGGGGAATACTGTGGCTTCACCTGGCGCCTGCAATGGCTGGGCGACTATTGGAGCTGGAGCCGCAACTTCCTGGAGGCCACCCTGGTCTTCCTGCTAGTCACCGCCGCCCTGCACCTGCCGCCGCGTTGGGCGGCCAGGCCCGGGGTGCGCACCTTGGCCCTGGCCGCCCCGGGGATCATCACCGCCGGCCTGACTTGGATCCATCTCGGGGTGGGGAACTAGACCATGTGGGAAAAGCTGTCATCGCTGAAATTCACCCTGGCCAGCCTGGGCGGCCTGATGCTCCTCCTGGCCCTGGGCATGATCCTGAGCCGGATCAAGGCCTTCGTCCCAAAATTCGACGCCATGAACCGCACCCTGCTCCTGGAGTGGCTGCAAGGCCCAGCCTGGAGCGAACCCGTCTTGGCCATCTGGTTCGTGGTCCTCTGCCTGATGGTGGGGGTGATGCTCCTGAACCTGGGGGCCTGCACCTTCACCCGCCTGCTGCCCCGCCTGCGCGGATCCAGCAAGGCCAAGGGCTGGGTGCTGACCCTGGTCCATCTGGTGATGCTGGCGGTGCTGTTGGGCCACGGCGCGGAGATGGTCCTGGGGCACAAACGGGAGAGCCTGATCTTGATGCCGGGTCAATCCCACCAGTTGCCCGACGGTAGCCAAGTGACCCTGGAGCGGGTGGATTTCCGGGACGACCCGGCCATCCTGAACCTGCCCTACGTCGAGGCTCGCTGGGTTTTGGTGCGGGGGAAGTTCCGCGCCTGGGACAACTCGGCCGAGCTGTCCTTCATGGAGCATGGCCACGCGGCGGGCCGGGAGGAGATCCGCATGCTGCGGCCGGTGGTGCGCGACGGCGTGCGCTACACCCTGATGGAATACTACCGCCAGGGCCAGGGAGCCGAGGCCAGGGTCGGCGTCATGCTGGCCATCACCTCCAACCCGCTGACCACACTGTTTTTCGTGGCCTACGCTTTGTGGGTGGTGCTCTACGCCGCCCTGGCCGCCTTGACCTGGCGCACGCCAATCGAAAACGGCAACTCGACGAGATGATGAAAACGACCGCGGACCAGCGGCGATTGCCATGTGGATGAAAAAGGGGCGGTGTTTGGCCAGAGGCGGTCCTCCAAATTGTGACCGCCGTGTGAGGTGGGAAGCATGGCACACGATTGCAGGACGTTGGAGACGAGCATGGTGAAACGCAGGGTTCATTCGGTGATGTTCAAGACCCAGGTCGGGTTATAGGCCCGGTGGGACAAGGCCGTCCTGGCGGAGTTGATGATCCGGTAGGAGGTTCATCCGCATCCGATTGCCCAGAGGAGGCGCGCGGACAGAGGTGGCCTGGTGAAGGTGTTCATCGGCAAGGCCAACCGGAACGAAGCCTTTGACGCCGTACGGACAGCAAACGCATTGGACGGTCAAGGTTGTTATCGCGCCGCTGGTCAGGGCCGCCTTCTGGCGGACGGGGTCTTGTGCGCCGACGGCTCGGAGAGGTAGGGTGGTGACAGACCATGACGGCATCACTGGTTGAACGGGCGGAAAGGCGGTGAAGGCGGAAAGTGGGGCGGGGGCGGCGCGCCAGTACGCAGAGGAGGAAAAGCCATGCCCAGGCCATCATCCCCGGAGACACTGACCAGGCGGATTTTGTCCGAGGCCCAGGTGGAGATCGACGGTGATCGACCTTGGGATATAGAGGTCCATGACCGGCGCTGGTATTCCCGGGTGCTGGCTGGCGGCTCCCTGGCCTTGGGGGAGTCCTACATGGATGGCTGGTGGGACTGCCAGGCCCTGGACCAGTTCTTCCACCGCCTCCTGCGCGCCCGGTTGGACGAGAAAGTCAGGCCCTCGCCAAGCCAGGCCTGGACCTGGCTGGTGGCCCGCCTGAGCAATCGCCAGAGCCGCGGGCGCGCCGACCAGGTGGCCAAGGCCCATTACAACCTGGGCAACGATCTCTTCGCGGCCATGCTGGACCAGGACATGAATTACAGCTGCGCCTGGTGGGAGGAGAACTGCGCGGACCTGGACCAGGCCCAGGAAAGCAAGCTGCGGCTCATCTGCCACAAGCTGATGCTCAAGCCGGGGATGCGGCTGTTGGACATCGGTTGCGGCTGGGGAGCACTGGCTCGCTTCGCGGCCCGGGAATTCGGCGCGCGGGTGTTGGGAGTCACCGTGAGCCAGCCCCAGGCGGAGTTGGCCAGCCAGCGCTGCCAGGGTTTGCCGGTGGAGATCCGCCTCCAGGATTACCGCTCCCTGGAGGGGCGTTTCGACCGGGTGGTTTCGGTGGGCATGTTCGAGCATGTTGGCTATAAGAACTATCGCACCTTCATGCGCACCGCCGTCAACTGCCTGGATGATGACGGCCTCCTGCTCCTGCACACCATCGGCCGCAATGACTCGTCGGTGCAGGCCGACCCCTGGATATCGACTTATATCTTCCCCAACGGCATGCTGCCCTCGGCCCGGCAGATTGCCAAAGCCTGCGAGGGGCTTTTGGTGCTGGAGGATTGGCACAGCTTTGGCCCCCACTATGACCGTACCCTCATGGCCTGGCACCACAATTTCCAAAAGGCCTGGTCCCGCCTCAAAGACCGCTACGACGAACGCTTCCGGCGGATGTGGTCATATTATCTCCTGAGCTGCGCCGGGGCCTTCCGGGCCCGCAGCATCCAGCTCTGGCAGGTGGTGCTCTCCCCGCGGGGGGTGGAGGGAGGCTATCGCCGCTGGCGCCAACCCGCCAACCAGGCGGCGGCTTCATAACTCCGGGAATGAGCCGCGGTTGGGGCCTGACGAGACGCTTGGTCTGGTTCCAATCCGATTGACGGCGGCGTGGGGCTTGACTAACATCTGTCGCGCCGTGTCTGGCGCGGTTTGACACCAAAAATCTGTGGATGGGATCGACCTGCCATGAACAATAAACCATTCGCGGTCCTGGGCCTGGCCTGCTTGCTGTTGGTGCTGACCTGCCGGATGGCGGCGGCCCAGGAGGTGGGCAATCCGGTGGCCCTAACCCCCAAGGGCCAGTACAGCCTGGGCCTCTCCATCGACGAGGTCTTGGAAAAGAAGCATGCCGGCTACGAACTGCGCGCTGATGACTCCCGGGGCGGTGGCAGGGTCTACGATCAGGGTGGCAAGTTCGAGAACGATCAGCACTACCTGCTGGGATTGGCCTATGGCCTCAGCGATTGGCTCAATATCTTCGCCCAGGCCGGCGTGGTTCATGGCGGCAAGTTCATTTCGCCCAACGCCTCCAGCGGCGAGGAATGGGAGGCCAAGCTGAAGGACCAGTTCGTTTGGGCGGTGGGGGCCAAGGCCCAGGCCTTCAAGCTGGCCAACGGCCTGGCCCTGGGACTGGCCGCCCGCTATCTGCGCTACGACGACCGCAAACTCGGCCTGTGGCACGAGAATAATTCGGGCTATGACGACGGCAGCGATTGGACCACCGACCTGAAGATCGATTATTGGCAAATCGATCTCACGGCCGCGCTATCCCTGAGGTTGGGGCCGCTGACCCCCTACGCCGGGCTGGGCTACACCTACTCCGAGGCCAAGGAGCACGGCCGCAACTATAATATTCACAGTCCCTATTACGTCGAATACGACGCCACCATCAAAAACGAGGACAACCTCCTGGTCTTGTGCGGCCTGGATCTGGCCCTGGGCCAGAATTTCTCGCTCTACCTACAGGGGGAGTTCATGGCCCGCACCGCCTTGGGCCTGGGCCTGAGCTGGTCGTTCTAGCCGGATCGGACGGCTCGGCCGGGGGCGCAGCTGGCCATCGATCAACGGCGGCTGGCGCGGCGCGGTGCCGCGTTTATGCCTCGCCCGGAATCAAGCCGGCCACCACGTGGATCTCCAGGGTTTCGTCGCCGTCATTGACCAACTCGTGCCAGGCCCCGATGGGCAGGTGCACCGCGTCTCCAGGCCCCACCGGGCGCTCCTCGGCGTCCACCCGCATCATCCCTCGCCCCTTGAGGATGATGTAAATCTCCTCCATGGGATCGATGTGGCCCTCCAGGCGCTGGCCGGGCGGGATGGAGGCGTGGGCCAGGAACATCAGGGTGGCCAGGCGGGGGTGGGTGAGCAACATGTGGGCGACCCCGCCTCCGTGGGCGCGGTAGCGGGTGAGCAGCACCTCGGGATGGGAGAGGTTGCGCAGGATCATGGCGACTCCTCGCTGGAGTGGTTTCGGGTTGGCCTTGGCCGCGACCAGGGGGCGCGCCCCTAACCCATAGCACGAAACCGCCGGCGGTGTAACCCGTCTCCCCCGCGCCAGACCGAAGCGCCCCGCCCGCGGCTACCGGCTTAAAGCCAAGGTCCCGGGCGGCCCGGACCGCCATGATGGGCGGCGCCGGGAGCGCCCGGGACCAGACCTGCGCGCGGCCGAGGCCGCCGCGTAAAATCTAGCTCAAATTTTCGGCCAGCAGCTCGCCGATTTCCATGATCCGCAAATTTTCAAGGCCGGCGGTCTTGCGGCTGTCCTCCAAAAGCGACAGGCAGTAGGGGCAGGCGGTGGCAAGGATTTCGGCGCCGGCCGCCGCCGCCTCCCGCACCCGCAAAAGGCTGAAGCGCCGCTCCGGCGGGGTCTCCATCCAGACCCGGCCGCCGCCGCCCCCGCAGCAAAGCGAGAATTCCCGCTCCCGCTCCATCTCCACCACCCGGGCCCCGCAGGCGGCCAGCGCCTGCCGGGGCGGCTCGAAGGCCCCGGCATGACGGCCCAGGTAGCAAGGATCGTGAAAGGCCACCTGGCGACTGTCGGTCCCGGCCAAGGGCAGCTTGCCGGCCCCGGCCAGCGCGGCCAGGAGTTGGCTGGAGTGGATCACCTGGTAGTCGCCGCCCAGCTCGGGATACTCGCTGGCGAAAGTCTTGAGGCAGTGCGGCGAGGTGGTGATGATCTTCTTGACCCCCCGGGCGTTGAACAGCTCCACGTTGGCCCCGACCAGCTTCTGGAACAGGGCCTCGTCACCGATCTTGCGCACGCTCTCGCCGCAGCAGTTCTGCTCCGGGCCCAACACACCATAGGAGACCCCGGCCCGGTTCAACAGCTCCACCAGGGAGCGGGCGATCTTCTGGCTGCGTTGCTCATAGCAGGAGGTGCAGCAGACGAAGAGCAGGTATTCCTTGTCCGGAGTGTAGGTTGGGACATCGAGGCCCTCGGTCCAGGCCATGCGCTTCTGACGCGGCTCGGACCAGGGGTTGCCGTTGGCGTGGCAGGAGCCCAACACCGCCTTGAGGGTTTCCGGCGCGCCGCCAGACTCCACCACCAGCGAGCGCATGGCCCGCATCACCCCGATGATGTCCACCTCGCGGGGGCAGTTGAGCACGCACTTGGCGCAGGTGGTGCAACCAAAGAGCACCTCGTCGGACTCGTAGCCTTCCAGACCCAGCTGACCCTGGCGGATCATCAGGCGGGGCAGGAACTCGCCTTCCACCTCGCGCCAGGGACAGACGGCCGCGCAGAGGCCGCATTGCATGCAGGCGTTGAGGTCCGCTCCGCCGTTTTGCACGATGGCCTGGTTGACCTCCAGAAACGGCGTCTGGCCCATGACCGGCTCCTTCCCGGGTGAGAAGTTAATAAACCAGGGTGGCGTTGGCCGAGAGGATTTCCATGGTCAGGGCCGCGCCGGCGGTGGGCACCGCGCCTTGGATCAGGTCCTCCTCGGTGATGCGCCGCTCGCGGATGCAAGGCACGCAGACCAGCAGCTTGCCGCCCTGGTCCAGGAAGCTGGAGACCAGATCCTTAAGGGGCGGCAACCCGGCGGCGAAGATGTTGTCCAGATAGCCCTTTTTGGCCAGGAAAACTCCGGTTCCCTGCAAGGCCACCACGGCCTGGACCTCCATGGTCAAGGCGGCGTTGGCCAGGACAAAGGGCAGGCTGGCCCGATCGGGGTCCTCGCCGGCGTGGGTGCAGATGTATACGATCTTTTCGTTGTTCTCGGACATTGGCCGTTCCTTTCGATGATGGTGTTCAATCCCGCTCGTCATCGCCGGCGGCGGGTGGGGACGTGGTCAGGGCGTAGCGGAAATAGCTCCCCCTTTTGTCCACCTCCGCCACCTGGCCGTACTTGCGCAGCGAGGCCAAATGCCACAGCACCCGCTGGGGCGCGATTCCGGTGGCGGCGGCCAGGCTGGGCGGGTCGGCCGGCCCGGCGGCCAGGGCCTGGCGCAGGGCCTTGATCTCCTGGTTCTGGACCCGCACCAGGTCCAGTGCGCGGCGCACCTGCTGGTGCAGACTCTCCTTGCGGGCCTTCAACGCGGCCCGGCGCTGATCTTCGCTCACGCTCGCTCTCCTTGTTCCGCCCCGCTCTGGGCGATGGCCTGGACCATGGCCCGGAATTGGGGAAGGCTCCAGCCCGCCACCTGGATGGCCTCCCTGGGGCAAGCCGCCACGCAGACCCCGCAGCCCAGGCAAAGGGCCGGCTCCACCCGGGCCTTGGGACCGGTGGCGGTTGCGGTGATGGCCAAGGCGCCCTCGCGCAGGCAGGCCGTCACGCATTGGCCGCAGCCATCGCAACGGTCCAGGTCCACGGTGGCCACGAAGGGCTCCAATTCGAGATGGCCCCGGGTGACCAGGCCGGCGGCCTTGACCGCCGCCGCCGCCGCCGCGCTGGCCGCCTCCCCCACGTCCATGGGGGCCTGGCAGGTCCCGGCCAGGAACAGCCCGGCGCTGGCCAGCTCCACCGGCCGCAGCTTGGGGTGCACCTCCTGCAGGAAGCCGTCGGCACCCTGCGGCAGTTTCATCAACTGGATCAGCTCGGCCACCGGGCCGGGCTCCATGCCCACCGCCAGCACCACCAGGTCCACTCCCAGCTCCAGCTCCTCCCCAGCCAGGATGGTGTCCCGGACCGTGACCCTGAGCGGGCTCTCGCCGTCCGGGTCTGCCTGGACCCGGGGCGGATCCTCGGGGTTGAAGCGGGCGAAGACCACCCCGGAACGCGAGGCCTGGAGGTAGTAGTCCTCGTGGCCCCGGCCATAGCTGCGGATGTCGCGGTAGAGTTCGTAGACGGTGGTCTCCGGGAAGCGCTGGCGGGCCTCGCCGGCGGCCTGGAGGCTGGCGGTGCAGCACACCCGGGAGCAGTGCTGGTTCAGCTCGCGCCCCGGCGCGGACTGGTGGACCCCGGGGATCTGGCGCGAGCCCACGCAGTGGATCAAGGCCAGGGAGGCCACCGGCGCGCCCTCGAAGGCCAGGGGTTGACCCTCTGGGGTGGCCGCCATCAGGGCGATGAACTCCGGCAGGGTCAACACCCGGGACGACTGGCGATAGCCGTATTCGCCCTCGGGCGGCTGGTGGTGGCGGAAGCCGGTGGCCAGCACCACCGCGCCGGTGCTCAGCTGGATTTGGCGCTCGGCCTGGGGCGGCGCGAGGGGCAGAACGCCCAGGAAAGGCAGGCAGTCCGGGCCGGGGCCGCTGAACCGGGCCAGGCCGGTCAGCAACTCGGCCGCCGATTCGTTGGTGGGGAAGGTGCGGTCCAGGAGAACCAGGTTGCCGCCCAGGAAGGGCGTGGTCTCCAACAGGGCCACCTCCACTCCGCGCGCGGCGAGATCCAGGGCCGCGGTAAG
>JAIUYB010000049.1 GCA_020216625.1 Desulfarculus sp. | reverse complement strand
GAGGCGGACAGCTTCGCGGGGCCGTTTTTCGTTCCGGCCTGGGGTTAATCAGGCCTTGGTCCGCGAGCCCAGATAACCCCGGCGATTCTTGATCCGGGCGTCGATCTCCTCCTGGTTTTCGCGCAGATAGCGCAAGGCCTTCTCCGCCGCCGCCACCAGGGGCTCGCGCTCGCCCTTGGCGATCAGCTTGCCCGGCAACAGCAACTGGCGACGGGCCAGGATGGCCACGATTTCGTCCTCGGCGTCCAGCTCCACCCCCAGGCCCTGGGCCAGCTCCACCAACAGGTCGCCGTACTCCTGGGGATGCTCCAACAGCTCCACCGGCAGCTCGGTCTCGTAGGCCAGGGCCTGGCCCCGTCCCGGGGGCAGGCTGGAGCCCTTGATCAGGTCCACGGCATGGGTCAGTTGGTGCAAGATCGTGGACTCATCGGCGTTGGGGCTCAGGGCGATGTAGATCACGCCCGGATCCAGGAGCTTGGTCTTCTGGGGATTGATCAGGATGCCGCCGTCGCCGGCCGGGGTCTTCTCCTGGCCAAAGAGGCCCAGGTCCAGGTAGGCCCGCAGGTCCACCAACTTGATCTGGTAGGTTTTGCCGGCCGGGCTGACGATGGTCAGGCCGGCGGCCATGGCCTGGGCGCGGGGATGCCGGCAGGCGGGCAGGCCCATGATCTGCTGGGCCGCCTGGTAGGGATCCTGGTTGATGCGCTGGGTGGCGAGGTCGGCGGTCAGCTCCTCCTCGCGGCCCAGATGACACTTCTTGAACTTTTTGCCGCTGCCGCAGGGACAGGGGGCGTTGCGGTCCAACTTGCTGATATCCATGATCGATCTTTCCGCAAGGCCCGCCCGGGGGAGATGCCGTCGTCCGGGGCGAGGTGCTGGGTCCGTCCGCGATGGGGCGTGGCCCAGACCTCGTTGCTAAGGGCCGTTATTCGTTGACGATGGTGTCCTTGCCGGCGTCCGGGGTGTTGACCGGGAAGGGGCCGAGCTGGCCGGTGGCCGGGTCGTAGCGGTGGCGATAACTGGCCTTGACCCCGATGGTCTTGAAGGTGTGGTCCCAGCCGCGCTGGTAGTAACCGCACTCATCGTTGAAACAGATGTACTGATACTCGCTGCCCCAGCTATAGGTGGCCGGGGAGGCCCACTTGCTCATTTTCTGGCCGCAGTGGGGGCAGATGGTCTTGTCCATCTCGGTCATCTTCTTCCTCCATCAGATTCCCGCCGCCCGCCCGGCCGCGCTGGTCGAAGCGAACTCGGCGGGAAGCGCTCTCGGGAGCAGGCATGGTTATAAAGCCTTGCGCCGGAGGATGCAACCCCCGGCGCAAGGTGCGATCCATGCCAAGAAGATAATCACGCCCCCACGGCCTGCAACGCCGGCCCGGATGGGACCACCAGGCGGTTCAGGGCCGCGGCGCCGTCCTTGTCCCCGCCAAAGGCCAGGGCCATCAGCTGGGTGACGAAGACCACCGGCATGTTGAGGTTGGCGCCGGTGATGGCGTTGACCCGCTGCTGGTAGATCTCCAGGTTCATCTGGCACATGGGGCAGGCGGTGGAGATGATCTGGGCCCCGCCGGCCGCCGCGCTCTCGATGATGTCCTTGACCAGGTAGGCGCACTTGTCGATCTCGGTCAGGAAGATGCCCGAACCGCAGCACTTGACCCGGTGGCCGAACTCCACCACCTCGGCCCCCAGGGCGGCCAGGATGTCGTCCTGGGTGTGGGGGTTCTCGCAGGAATCGTACTCGCCGAAGGGCCGGGTGGTCTGGCAGCCGTAGTAGGCGGCCACCTTGACGCCAGTCAGAGGCTTCTTCACCGCGGCCTTGATCTTCTCGACTCCCACGTCGTGATAGAGTAGGTCCAGGATGTGGCGGACCCTGATCTGGCCGGAG
This sequence comes from Desulfarculus sp., assembly GCA_020216625.1. Taxonomy (GTDB): domain Bacteria; phylum Desulfobacterota; class Desulfarculia; order Desulfarculales; family Desulfarculaceae; genus JACRDC01. The sequence continues at coordinate 8,046 of JAIUYB010000049.1, read as the reverse complement.
TATTTCAGGCCGCCCTCGGCCAGGATCTCGTTGACCTGGGCCATGAGCTTGGGATGGGCCTGCAGCTCGCGATTGACCTTGTTGAGCATGATGTAACACGAGGAGCAGGGGGCCACGATGTCGTAGCCGCCCTGGGCCTCGGCCAGGGCCAGGTTGCGGGCGTTGAGCACGATGGACTGCATCTCGTTGCCGCCGATGTAGGCGATGGAGGCCCCGCAGCAGTTCCAGTCCTCGATTTCGTGGAAATTGATGCCCAGCGCCTTGGCCACGGCCTCGGTGCTGATCATGTAGTGGACGCCGCCACCCTCCAGCGAGCAGCCGTAGTAGAGGAAGTAGTCCATGCTACGCCTCCTTCGCCGCGTCGATGGCCGCGGCCTTGTCCAGCATGCGCTGAAGCTGTTTGACGCCCTTGATCTTGTGCACCCCGGGAATGAAGATGTTGGGCGGGATGAACATCTTGGGTTTCATGCGCTTGGCCTTCATCAGGGCCAGGCCGATGTCCATCATGCCCAGGCTCTTCTTGAGCCCGGCCACCAGGCCGTCCTGCAGGCAGTACTTGATCGGCACCACGGCCTCGTCCACCCGGCCGGTGTCGTAGATACCCTCCCAGAAGGCCTTGCCGAACTTGGCGGTCTCGGCCCGGGGGACAATGCCCTGGGCCAGCGCGTAGTGGGCCAGGCCGTGCATCACCTCCATGATCGGCACGCCGCGCGGGCAGCGCACCTGGCAGGTGTAGCAGGAGGTGCAGAGCATGATGTCGGGATTGTTGAGCACCTCGTCCCTGCGTCCAGCGCGGATCAGCGACCAGATCTGGCGCGGTCCATATTTCATCTCGCCGCGCAGGGGGCAGGTGGCGCCACAGACGCCGCACTGCATGCAGACCTTGATCTCGTCGCCCGAGTCTACCTTCTCGTAAACCTCTTTGGCGAAGGTCTGGTTGTAGTCCATGGGCTCCCTCACTCCACGGGTGGGTGTTGTCGCGGCCGTTGCGGGCCGACCGGTGGTCGACTAACACCGGCACGGGGCTGCCGGACCTGTTCGGACTCGGTCCATTGGTCTGGCCCGGCCTCGACCAATGGACGGTTATACAAAATAACGTGGATACCGGGCGAAAGTCCAGGGGGCCGCCGGGCGGCGACCCCCTGGTTGGGATTTTCTTAGAAGCCCTTGTAGGGGTTGGGTCCCACCGAGTCGATGGTCTCCATGAACTCGTTGATGATCCCGGCCACCTTGTCATGGTCGGTGATGCCCACCTCGGCCACCTTGATGCGGTCGGACTCCAGCACCAGGCGCTGCAAGGTCTCGGAGATCTTGCTCATGCGCACGTTGGCCAGCTCCGAGCCCTTGATGAAGTGGCACTGGTAGTCGTCGCCGCGACGGCAACCCATCAGGATCAGGCCGTCGATGCCGCTGGACAGGGCGTCGGCGATCCAGACCAGGTTGACCGAGCCCAGGCAGCGCACCGGGATGAAGCGCACGAAGGCCGACCAGCTCTTGCCCAGGCGGGCGGCCATGTCGATGGCCGGCAGGGCGTCGTTCTCGCAAGCCAGCACCACCACGCGGGGCTTCTCCTCGTCCTCCTCGGGCACCTCGATGGCCTTGATCTGGCTGCCGACGATGTCCACCGAGTAGTTCTTGAAGCTGATGATGCGCTCGGGGCAGGCGCCCATGCACACGCCGCAGCGGCGGCAGCGGGTGGGGTTGGGCAGGGGGTTGGCCTTCTCGTCCTCGTTGATGGCGCCGAAGGGGCATTCCTCGGTGCAGCGCTTGCACTGGGTGCAGCGTTGCATGGCGAACTCGGGGAAGGACTCGTCGCCGCTGCGGGGATGCACCGCGCAGCCGGCCTCGGCCGCCCGGATGGCCTGAATGGCCTTCATGGCCGCGCCCACGCCGTCGTCCTGGGCCTGGGTCAGGCGCATGGGCCGGCGCACGGTGCCCGAGGTGTAGATGCCGGTGCGCCGGGTCTCATAGGGGAAGCAGATGAAGTGGCTGTCGGGCATGGCGTACTTGAGGGTGGGCAGGTTGGGGCCCTGGCGGTACTGGAGGTTGAGCACCGACCAGTCCTCGGTCTGGGCCTTGGCCTCCTCCACCAGCTTCTTGGCCGCTTCCTGGTCCTCGCCAAAGGCCACCAGGGGCGCTTCCACCACCTTGGGGTTGTTGGGCTTCATGCCGGTGGCCAGCACCACCATGTCCAACTCCTCCAGGCTCACCTTCTCGTTGAGGAGCACGTCCATGGTCTCCAGCGAGAGCTTGTCGGAGCCGGTGATGGTGGGGTAGGCCTCGTCGCGGCGGATGAAGATCACGCCCTGGCGCTGGGCCTCGCGGTAGACCTCCTCGCTCTGGCTGGGGGTGCGCACGTCCTTGTAGATGACGTAGACCGACGCCTCGGGGTTGGCCTGCTTGACGTACATGGCCTGCTTGCAGGAGACCAGGCAGCAGAAGGCCGAGCAGTAGGGCAGGTGGTTGGCGTCGCGGGAGCCGGCGCACTGGATGAAGGCGATTGAGTTGATCCCGCCCAGGCCGCCTTCCTTGGCCTTCTGCTCGAACTGCACGTTGGTGACGATGTTGGGGCTGGAGCCGTAGGCCAAGTCGCCGGCCAGCTTCTCGGGGTCGTAGGGGGTCCAGCCGGTGGCCTGGATGATGGCGCCGGCCCGCAGGCTCTCGCCGTTGCTCAGGCTGATGGTGAAGTTGCCCGGCGCGCCCTCGGTCTTGTCCACGGTGGCGCCGGTGAAGGTCTTGATGTTGGCGTGGCCGGAGACCTTCTCCAGCAGAGCGGGCAGGGGGTTGTCCTCCAGCTCGCGGTAGGGGGCGGTCTGGGGACCCAGTTTGTTGATGGTGCGCAGGAAGCCGCCCAGCTCCGCCTCTTTCTCCACCAGGTAGACCTGGCTGCCGGCCTCGGCCGCGGCGATGGCCGCGTTCAGGCCGCTGATGCCGCCGCCCACCACCAGGACGGCCTTGGCGACCTCGCCCTCCAACTGGAAGGGCGCGGGCGGCTCGGACTTGGTCAGCTTGACGCCGCCCATGCGCATGTAGTCCTCGCCCAGCATCTGGCGGTCGTCATCCTCGGCCTCGGCCGAGCACCAGACCACCTGCTCGCGCAGGGAGACGCGCTCCACCAGCACCTGGTTGCCGAAGCTGAACTCATCGGTCTTGGCCCGGGAGGAGCAGGCGGCGATCAAAAGAGCGTTGGTGCCGGCGTCCACGTCGGCCTGGATCATGGCCACGCCCTCGGGGGAGCAGAGCACGTCGTGCTCCTTGAACTCTTTGACGCCCTGTTCGCCGGCGGCTTTCTTCAGCCCGCCCAGATCCAGGGCGTCGCCGATGCCGCAACCCTTGCAAAGGTATCCACAGACTTTCTTGCTCATGATTTCCTACCTCCCCACCGCCTGGATGGCCTTCAGGGCAGCGGACGTTCCGTCCTGAACGCAGGTGACCACCTCGCTGGGCCGCCGCACCGTGCCCACGCCGATGACGGCCTGGCCGGAGGTGAGGAAGCCGTAGGGGTCGTAGGTCACATCGAAGGGAACCTGGCTCAGGGCCGTGTTGGGCTGCATGCCGGTGGCCAGCACCACCAGGTCGTGTTCGGCCTTGAACCGCTCGCCAGTGGCGGTGTTCTCGCCCTCCAGGATCAGGTTGCCGTTGGCCTGGGGGGTGATCATGGCGATCTTGGACTTGACGAACTGGACCTTGTTGCTGGCCTTGACCTTGGTGTAGAAGTCCTCGTTGCGGTCCATGGCCCGGATGTCGATGAAGTAGATGGTGATCTCGGCCTCGGGCAGCTTCTCCATCACGTAGGTGGACTGCTTGAGGCTGGCCAGGCAGCAAATGGAGGAGCAGAAGGGCAGATGGTTCTCGTCGCGGGAGCCGGCGCACTGGATGAAGGCCACCTTTTTGGGGGCGGCGCCGTCGCCGGGGCGCTGGATGGCGCCGGAGGTCGGGCCGTTCACCGCGGCCAGGCGCTCGAACTGCACGTTGGTGACGATGTTGGGGCTCTTGTCGAAGTTGTAGTACTCGATCTTGCTGGGGTCGTAGGGGGTCCAGCCCGCGGCCCAGATCACCGCGCCCACGTTCAGGCTCAGCTCCTGGCCCGCGTCGCCCAGGTCCACCGCGCCGTAGGGGCAGGCCGCGGCGGCCTTCTGGCCCTCGTCGGTGCCGGCGATGCTGGGATCGATCACGTAGCGCAGGGGCATGGCCAGGTCGTGGGGCAGATAGGCCGCCTTGATCTGGTCCAGGCCGTAGTTGAAGGGGTTGGGGATGGTGGCGCTGACCGCGTCGGCGCACTTGCCGCAGGCGGTGCACTTGTCGTTGACGTAGCGCGGGCTGACCTTGACCTTGACCGTGAAGTCGCCGGGAGCGCCCTCGATGCTGGTCACCTCGGCCAGGGTGTGAATGGTGATGCGGGGATTGCTCTTGACCCGCCGGAAGTTGATCTCCAGGCCGCAGTAGGGCGGGCAGAGTTTGGGGAAGTACTGGTGCAGCTGGGCCACCCGGCCGCCCACGTAGGCGTTTTTCTCCACCAGCACCACCTGGTAGCCCGCCTCGGCGGCCTCCAGCGCGGCGCTGAGCCCGCTCATGCCACCACCCACCACCAGGATGGCTTTCTTGGTTTCGTCCGTCATCTTAGACACCTCCGAGGTAGTTGCTCCGCGCCGGTCGGCGCCCGCCCTTGACCCGGCGCCGGCCATGAACCGGACCTCCGGGAAGTCGCCCGGATCGGCGGGAAGGGCTGATCTTTTTCGCGGCCCAGGGGCGCGGCGCCGGTCGCGGGGTGCCCGCCCTGGGCCTTATCTTGCGATGCTGGACAGTCCGGATAGCCGGCGCGAGGGTGGGCCGGGGCCGGCCGCGGATGGGGTCCGCCAGGCCTAACCTGGGCCGCCCACGGGCGGAACCGGACTAAGTGCGAACTTGCACATCATACATATCCGCGCCGCCCGAGTCCAGCAAAACCGCCGGTCCCGGCCCTGGCGCAGACATACCCGGGACCCCATCTCCCCGGGAGCTGGTTTTTTGTCCGCCCCGGAAACAGGCCGCCTCCGGGGTGGGCAAAAAACTCCAGGCGCCATGCGGCGCCTGGAGCTTCTCGTCACGGCATGGTTATCAGTCGATCAAGGGGACCACGTCCCGCTTGCAGAACTCCCACGCGCCGTTCTTGTACACGCAGTTGACGAAGACCTTCCAGTTCGCGTCATCCATCTTGGGCTTGTCCGCGCGGAAGTAGTAGCCCGGCCAACGGGTCTCCTCGCGGAACAGGATGGTGCGCAGGTGGGCTTCGGCCTGCCACATGCGGTGGTAGTTCTCCCAGCAGCGCTCCAGGTCGTAGCGATCCTTGGCGCCCAGCTTCTCGGCGTCTTCCTTCAGCATCTGCATGAGCTCAAGGCCGCGCTCGCACAGGGCCTTGGAGGTCTTGAAGGCGCTGACCACGCCACCGGCGTACTCGTCCATGATCTTCTGGAGGCGGAACATGAACTGCATCGGCAGGATGTAGTTCGGGTTGATCATGGGGTCGGTGGTGAACTTGGCGTTCTCGGCGTACACGTCGAGGGGCTTCAGGCACTTGGCCTTCAGCTCGTCCACGCCGGAGACGTTGGGCAGGGTGTTGTTGTCCAGGATGAAGCGGATCGCCTGCTTGCCGGCGTAACGACCCTCGGCGTGGGAGCCACTGGAGAACTTGTGGCTGCTGGCGCCGGTGCCGTCGCCCGCGGAGAACAGGCCCTTCACCGTGGTCATGTTGCCGTAGCCCCACTTGTAGGGAGTGTTGATGTCCTCGGGACCGGACACCCAGGCGCCAGAACCACCGGAGTGGGAGCCGATGAAGTAAGGCTCGCAGGCGGCGATCTCAGAGCGGCTCTTCTCGGGGTAGATGTTGTTGGCGGCCCAGAGGATGGCCTGGGACACGGTCATGTCCAGGAAGTCCTCCCAAGCCTCGGCCTCCAGAGTCTTCATCTTCTTCTTGAAGGCCTTCTCGTCGTCCTTGTACTGGGCGGCGATGTTGTTGATGGCCTCGGCGGTCTCCATGTACAACGGGCCCAGGCCCGCGTCCACGTCCAGCATGCCGAGGTAGTTACGCAGGTTGGCCGGGATCGGCTTCACCAGGCCATAGGGGGCCCAGTTCTGCAGCTCGGCCTTGCGGGTCACCATGTACTCGCCGCCGCTGGCGCTGGTGGCGCGGCTCTTGAACAGCAGGAACCACGCGCCGACCGGACCATAGGCGTCCTTGAAGCGCACGGGGATGAAGCGGATCTCCTGGCAGGTCATCTCGGCGCCGGCCAGAATGGTGAAGCAGGCGGTGGAGCCGCTGTTGAAGGGCGGATACCAGGAGCGGCCCAGACCCTCGCCCACGCTGCGGGGACGGAACACGTGCACGGCGCCGCCCATCATGGCGCAGACGGCCTTGGCCTTGAACACGTAGAACTTGTCCTCGCGGGTGCTGAAGCCATAGGCGCCAGCGATGCGATCGCCGTCCATGATCGGACCGACGATGAACACGCGCTCGATGATGTCGAAGCCGGCCTCGCTCATGGCGTTCTTGGCGGCCTCGGCCACGATCACCTTGTAGGACTCGCCGTTGATCATGATCTGCCAACGGCCTTCACGGACGTACTTGCCATTCTCGTCGGTCCAGATCGGCAGGCCCCATTTCTCGAACAGGTGCACCGAGCTGTCCACGTGGCGGGCGATGTTGTACACCAGGTCGTCGCGGGCGATGCCCATCAGGTCCTGGCGGACGTACCTGATGTAGTCCTCGCAGGTGTTCTCACCCTTGCTGTAGCCGATGTACTCGTTGATGGCGCTCAGGCCCATGGCCACGGCGCCGGAACGGGTGAAGGCGGCCTTGTCGACCAGGGTGACCTTCAAGCCGTTCTTTTTGGCCCAATAAGCAGCCTCGACCGCCGCGCCAGCCGCGGCCATGCCGCCGCCGCAAATCAGAAGGTCGGTGGTGACCTCTACGGTTTCCCAATTAGCCATGTGTTCCTCCTCCTTACCGCCTACAGGGTGGGCAGCTTGTCTTGGCCGCAGGACGCGGGCTCGGTCATCAGGTTGACGCCTTTGATGTCGCCATCACCCGCCGGGAAGCCGCCCAACGGCTCGGCCGCACCCTCAGCCGTGGTCCGGATCGGGAACTTGAAGCGTTTCACCGAGCCATCACGGAACTTGATGGTCCACATGATGTCCTGGGTGCCGCGCAACGGAACCACGCTGGCGCCCATGGGCACGAAGTCAGCGTAGCCGCGGACGTCGATCGCCTGCTGGGGGCAGATCTTCACGCAGTTGTAGCACTCCCAGCACCAGGAGGGGTCGCGGTTCCAGGCTTTCATCACGCCGTAACCCGCGCTGCCGTCCTTGTCCAGGACCATCAGGTCGTTCGGGCAGATGTACATGCAAGCGGTCTTGTCCTGACCCTTGCAGCCATCGCACTTCTCAACGATTACGAAGCTTGGCATTCAGTTCCTCCATTGGGTGTTTGGTTGTAGTTGGCACAACCTAGTACTGACCCACTCTAGGGGCCGTCGGAGGCTTCCCCGCGGCCCGAAAACCTACCAAATCGCCTCGCACCTCCTTGACTCGCGGTCCCCACCAAAGCCCTTGAGCAGCAACCGCTGGCCTCCCTGGGCCGGTCGCCACTCTTGTGCAGGTCGGAACAAAGTAGCTAGAAGGCTCGCCCCGTTCTGAACTCAAGTAGGTTGCGTCGGCGTCTCCAGGGCCCCCCATGAGCCCCAGGGACCGTCCCGGCCGCACTCCCGCCGGAATTTTGGGGGTCGAATCCTTGTAATATTTTCCCGGGCTGGGTGTCAAGGAAAATGTAATTGCCGTAACAAGCTAGGCCGCAGCTACCCCCAAACCGCGCCGGGGATTGCCCCAATCACCAGCAAACAACGGGGCATGCTGGTCATGGCCCCTGCCGGGCCGGTCCGCGTTCGCCTAGGTGTCGACCTCCTCCGGGTCCGGTTCGTCCTCGGCTCCACCCTCCGCGATGGTCTCGCCCTGGCGTTGGGCGGCCAGCTTCTTGGCCCGGCGCCGGGCGCTGCCCGAACGCCGCCGCCGCGA
>JAIUYB010000048.1 GCA_020216625.1 Desulfarculus sp. | reverse complement strand
GGACGTCTCCCAGGAGGAGCCGCGCATCGGGGTCTACGTCTGCCACTGCGGGGCCAACATCGGACGCATCGTCAACGTGCCCTCCACGGTGGAATACGCCCGCGGGCTGCCCAACGTGGTTCACGCCGAGGAGAACCTGTTCATCTGCTCCACCGAGGCGGCGGCCATGCTGGCCAAGGACATCGCGGAGCGGGGACTGAACCGGGTGATCGTGGCCGCCTGCACCCCGCGCACCCACGAGCCGCTGTTCCGCGACACCCTGCGCGAGGCCGGCATCAACCAGTACTACTACGACATGGCCAACATCCGGGAGCATTGCTCCTGGGTGCACAGCAAGGAGAAGGAGGCGGCCACCGCCAAGGCCAAGGACATCATCCGCATGTCGGTGGCCCGGGCCCGCTTCCTGGAGCCCCTGCAGGAGTTCGACCTGCCGGTGGACAAGCGGGCTCTGGTGGTGGGCGGCGGGGTGGCCGGCCTGACCGCCGCCCTGGGCATCGCCGAGCAGGGGCACGAGGTCCACCTGCTGGAGAAGGAAGCCGAACTGGGCGGCATGGCCCGGCGCATCCACCACACCCTGGAGGGCGACGACGTGCAGGCCCATCTGCGCGGCCTGATCTCCTCCGTCCTGCGCCATCCCCTGATCCAGGTCCACACCCGGACCACGGTCCTGGAGGCCAAGGGCTACGTGGGCAACTTCACCACCACGGTGCTGGGCGACCGCGGACGGCGGGAGATCAGGCACGGGGCCACGGTCATCGCGGTGGGGGCCGAAGCCTATCAGCCCACGGAATACCTTTATGGCCAGGACCCACGGGTGCTGACCAACCTGGAGCTGGAGGAGAGGTTGGCCCAGGGCGAGGCCGCGGTCCTCTCCGCCGAGCGGGTGGTGATGATCCAGTGCGTGGGTTGCCGCGACCAGAATCGCAACTATTGCAGCCGCATCTGCTGCGGGCACTCGATCAAGAACGCGCTGAGGCTCAAGGATCTCAACCCCCAGACCGAGGTCTGCGTCCTGTTCCGGGACATGCGCGCCTATGGTTTCCGCGAGGATTACTACCGCCAGGCCTCCAACCGGGACGTGAAGTTCATCCGCTACGAGCCCGAGGCCCCGCCCCGGGTGGAGGCGGTGGAGGCGGACGGACGCGCGGTGCTGCGGGTCGGCCTGCCGGAGCCGATCCTGGGCCAGGAGTTGGCCATCGACGCCGACCTGGTGGTGCTGGCCACGGCGGTGGTTCCGCCGGCCAACGCCAAGGAGGTCTCGCAGATGTTCAAGGTCTCCCTGGGCGCGGACGGCTTTTTCCAGGAGGCCCACGTCAAGCTCAGGCCGGTGGACTTTGGGGCCGAGGGCGTCTACCTCTGCGGCCTGGCCCACTATCCCAAGCATATCGCCGAGGCCATCAGCCAGGCCCATGGCGCGGCCGGCCGGGTGCTGACCCTGCTGGCCAATGACACCGTGGTGGCCTCGGGTTCGGTCTGCGCGGTGGACGAGCACCGGTGCATCGGCTGCGGGGCCTGCGCCACGGCCTGCGCCTTCGGGGCCATCGAGATGGCCGAGACCAAGCAGGGGACCAAGGCCCGGGTGATCCCGGTGCTCTGCAAGGGCGACGGCCTCTGCAACGCCAAGTGCCCCACCGGGGCCATCCAGTTGAAGCACTACACCGACCAGGAGCTGCTGGGCCAGATCAGGGCCGGCCTGAACGAACGCGCCTGATGGGTGGATCAAGGCGATTGCCTTCTAGCGGAGAGTTAGCCATGAGCTCAGGTTCACGCTTCACGCCCAAGATCATCGGCATCATCTGCAACTGGTGCTGCTACGGAGGCGCCGATCTTTGCGGCGTCTCCCGCTTTCAATATCCACCCCACATCCGTCTGATCAGGGTGATGTGCTCGGCCCGGGCCGACCTGCGCCACGTCTTCGAAGCCTTCTTGAATGGCGCCGACGGAATGTTCGTGGGCGGCTGCCACCTTGACGATTGCCACTACATCACCCACGGCAACTACGAGGCCCTGAGCATGGTCCGACTGGCGGAGGGCTTGCTGGAGCACGTGGGGGTGAACCCCAAACGGCTGCGCCTGGAGTGGGTCTCGGCCGGCGAGGGCATCCGGTTCGCCAACATCATGAACGAGTTCAGCGCCGAAATCGAGACCCTGGGCCCCCTGGGCAAGGGCGAGGGGATCGCCGGCGACGAACTGAGGGCCCGGCTGGAGAAGGTCGCCCGCCTGATCCCCTACATCAAGCTGGCCAAAAGAGAGCAACTAGCCTTGCATCTGCGCGACAATCCGGCGGGCTATGATGAACTCTACCCCCGGGAGGAGGTCGCGCGCTTGTTGCGCGAGGCGCCAACCTATGAGATCGATCCGGCACAATGCCAAGGCTGCATGATCTGCGCCCGGCGCTGCCCGGTGGAGGCCATCGCCGGGGAAAAGAAAACGCCCCATGTCATCGACCAGGAGGTGTGCATCAAATGCGGCACCTGCCTGGCGGTCTGCCCGCCGCGCTTCGGGGCCGTCAGGCAGATCGTGGCGAGCCCGGCCTGATGCCTGGCTGGTGCTCAGGTCCCAGTGGCAGCCAAGATTGCATCGTCGTGGGGTGCCCGCGGGTGGAATCGGGGCCAGGGCAGTATTCTTGCGCGGACCGGCGTGGGTTTCACGGCCTTTCCGCCGACAAGGCCAGGCTTGCGCACCATGGCCGGAGCAACGCCTTTCTGGACGCCGACCCGCCACGGCTGGCGGGCGGCGCCAACCAGGCCGCCAGGTCCGAGGAAGACGAGCTTCGTCCCAAGCTGGCTCAGGCTCTGGAGCGCCTCTGGGGCCGGCCGCCCTGTGGCGGTTTTCCGCAGGGGTCGATTCTGGGAGGGCACCAGGCTCGGATCCCAGCGGAGCGGGGACGCCAGCCTGGCGCGAAAACCTGGGGAATGGTTTCGCGGATGGCTGCCCGGGTGGTGGCTAATCCCACCGCGTGGGCAGCGCGTGTTGGCTGAAGACCGGAGCCTTGCCCCCAGGAGCGTCGTTGGTGTCCATCCGGAACATGGCCATGGGGTTGTTCAGGTCGAAGTTGAAGCCCCGCTGCGTGGTCAGCCCGAATGAAACTCCTCCCCTGGCGGCGGCGTTGGCGGCCTCGGGACTCAGCGCCACAGCCCCCCCATAGGGGTAGGACATGCCCACCTCCCCCAGCGCAATCCCGGCCGCATCTTCCAAGGTCAGCCGGTTCAAGTGAAGGTCCGCGATGATGTCATCATCTCTGCGGCCCGCCAAGGGTCCGTGGGCATAGGTGTGCAGCCCGAGATAGCCACGTTCGGCCAAGCGGCTGATGGCCTGGCGATTCATGTAGAGACTTTCGGCGAAGGCCGTCTCATCCTCCACCAGGCTGTCGAAGACGGCCGCCAGCAGTTCCTGGCGCAGTGCGGGACGGAAATGGTAGTTGAAATTGTACTTGATGGCCCGTAGGCCCGGATCATCGCGGGGATAGGCCCCCTTGGGCGCCTCCGCGAGCAAATCGCCCAGCCGCGTTTTCAGGCGGCTTTGGCAATAGCGCTCCAAAACCTCCAAAAGATCGCCGGCAGCCATGTTGGCCAGGCACCATTGCAATTTGTGGACATCGAGCACCTTGCCCTCGCGCAAGGGCTGGCCGCACACGAAAAAAACCGCCGGCGCACCAAGGCTGTCCAGCACCGGCAAGGCCAGGTCGTACTGCTGGGCCAATCCATCGTCGAAGGTGATCAGGCAAGCTCGTTCCGGCAGATCGCGCTCCCCATGCAAGGCGGCCACAAGGTCGTTTTGCCCGATGAAATCGAACACCTGCCCCAGTTGGTTGACCTGCTCGCGGATTCGCTCGGGCGATACGGGATAGATGCCGCCCAGGGGCCAGGCGTCTTCATGGCCGACATGGTGATAGGTGATGATCAGCAGCATGGGATATAGCCTAAGTAATAGAGTGATGGCGCAGCCTGGCCGATAGGGCCTTTCCGTCTCCGTCGCCGCCGACTTGGTCAGAGCCCCGCGGTTTTTGCATCATCAGCACCGATCCCCAAGCCCGCCTGGCTTAGAAGGCCATGTCTCCCAGCCTGCGCAGGGCTTCCAGGCAATAGTCAACCGGATCTTCGCTCTCCACGGGTAGGAAGGTGGGCAGTTGATCGGTGGCCAGCCTGGGCAGACGAGGAGCCCAGAGGCGCAAGGTCTCGGGGTGGGCTTTCTGCAGGAACTGGCAAACGCCTTCGCCGGCCAGCTTGGCCGCGGCATATTCATACATGTCGGCCGGGATGTCCTCGCAGGCCACGCTGGAGGGATATAGCACCCTGAGACCCGTGGTGGCCAGGGGCAGCACGGCCTGGACCGTTTGCAGGAAGCCGGTGACATAGTAATCGCAGAACACCCTGAACGCCTTGGCGGAAAACCCCGCGCCCGGGCCCTTGGCTATGAATGGCGTGGCGAAATAGCAAAGGCAGTCGATTCTTTCGTCCCCCAATTCCGCCAAAGCGCTCTCCGGTCCGGCCAGCACGTCCCAGGCTAGGCAGCGCGCCTTGCCGCCGCTTTGAGTGATGGCCTCCACCACGCGTTGGGCGTCCTCGCGCCCCTGGTGATAAGTAAGGGCGACCCGCGCCCCGCCGGCGGCCAGGAGTTTGGCCGCCACCTCCCCCAAACCCCGGGAGCCTCCGATCACCAACGCCCGCCAGCCTCGGAACGCGCCAGGCGGGACCACCTGGCCGATCCGGTCCATGTCGGCCTGCCGCCGGGGTTGGGGGCGCAGGAAGGTCTTGACCACGCCCCGCACCCCTTGGCCCTCCACCGCCAGCCACAGAAGGGAAAAGACAGGCTCGTGCCGGGATACCCGGTAGGCCAGCCAGCGCGCCCCCTGACCGGGGAGTGGGTCGAAGGTCAATTCCAGCCCCGAGTAGACCGAGTGCAACCCAGGGCAGCGCATGCCCACCAGCCGGGTGGTGGCCAGGAGCGCCGCCACCTGCCAGGCGGGCAAGATCGTCGCCAAGGTGGGAAACATGGCCTTGAGCAGCTCAAGGTCCAATCCCAGATCCAGCCTGCCCTGGGCCTGGCAGGCTTCCTCGCCGCTCAACTCGCGACACCCGCCCTCCTCGGGCAATGGCGGCAGGGGCTCCCCGGGCTGGCGGCTGGACGGCCCAACCCTGGCCTCCCACCAGGCCACCGGCGCCCCCTCGGCCTCCAGTTCCACCTCCATCCGGTCGGGCGCTGGCCAACCCACCCGGCAAACCACCTCCTTCCCCAACCCCAGATGTCGCCGGAAATCAACGCGGAGGTCATGCAGGGCAAGGCGGGGCTCCCCGCCGGACAGGCAGCGGTCCAGGGACCACAGGAGCAGATGAACGCCATGCACCACCGGCTGGCCGAACATCAAACGGCGCGCCAGCAAGGGGTCCAGGTGAAGCGGATTGCGATCGCCGGAGAGCCGGGCGAATCTCTCCTGGTCCTCCATGCCGAAGGTGCGTCGGATCGCCTCGCGGGCGGGTGGCGGGAAAAAAGACATCTCAGGCATGTTGGCGCCCTCCGGCCGCTCGTTGGGCCTCGGTGGCGATCAAGTTCACCAGGCGCGCCGAGGACTGGCCGTCCAGGGGCTCCAACTGCTCCTGGCGGCAACGCTGGCGACCTTCCGCGTCGGTGGTGGGATCGTCCAGGTAGGTTTTGACCGCCTGATCCAGTTCCTCGAAGCTCGACACCAACCGGACGCCTCCGCTCTTCACCACCGGCTGGTAGTGGTCCATCTCATACCAACGCCGGACTTGGCCGTCGCGTTCTCCCCCCTGGCCGTCGGCGAAGCCGATGGCCACCGCGCAGGTGTCCAGGGCCACGGCGTCCAGGTGGATGGTGCCCCCCGTGGCCAACAACACCGCGGCGTGGTGCAGCAGATTGGCCAGAAAATCCAAGCGCCCCCACTCGGCCGGCAGCACCACCACTCGCGGGGGGTCATGTAACTGCCCGAATCGCTCTGGCCATTGTCCATCATTGGGATGGGGGCGAACGATCAGGGTGGCGTCGCCCGCGGGCGCCAGGCGGCCCAGGCTCCGGGCCAGGTGGGCGGCTATGCCTGGTTCATGGGCGCCCAGACGGGCGCTGTTGGCCCCCAGGAGCACCAGGCGGCGGTGAGGCTCCAAGCCCAACTCGGCCAGGAACTCCTGGCGCGGCCGCAGCAGGTTGGGCCGCCGGTAATAGTCCATCTGGGGCCAGCCCACCACCTCCACCCGGCCGGGGTCCACGCCGTGCCATCGCTGCAGCTCGCCGCGCATCTGATGGCTCTGCACCACATAGCGAGCCATGCCTGGGCAAAGGGGGCCCTTGGTGGTGGGTTGGTCCCAACTGGCCACCACACCCAGGGTGGAAAGGCGGCGGCGGCGGGCGGCGGTGCTGTAAGGGCGGATGCTCTCGAATTGGATGTGGTGCAACACCAGCAAGTGAGGTCGGAACGCGTCCAGGAACGCCTCCACGGCGGGCTCGCTGTACCAAGTGGCGTAGTAAAACCAGTGAAGCAGGCGCAACACCAGCCGGCTCCTCGGCCAGGGACGGCCCAGCCAGGGATCCACGTAGTTGCCGGCCTTGGCCTCGCGGGCGCGTTGAACCTCCGACAGCGCCTTTTTCTGCCGGTGCCCCACGAACCCTTGGATTTCGTTGAAACGGTACACCAAATTGCCAAAGCTGGCCCAAGGCCTGGCGGCCCGCATGACCAGGCGCTGGCAAAGACGCCAGGCCAGGGCCATGATTCCGCCATAGCCCAGGCCCACGCCCTCCACCGGGCGATGCAACAGGCGCCAAGAGAGGTTGTCCGCTCCGGCTTGGTGAATTCGCTCCTGGTCCTGGGGCGAAGGGGTCAGGAACACCACCTCCAGGTCCGGACGGGCGGCCAGCTCGTTCAGCACTGGGGTTTGCAAGGTGTTGCGCACCGCGAAGGAGTTGGCCAGCACCATGGCCACCCGATATCGGTCTGGGCGCGGGTTCTCCCCCATGACCATAAGGCTAGCTTTCTCGCCCAAGGCGTTGGCCCGTCGCCGGACCAGGCCAGATGAAGGCCGGTGCCCCTTGACGCCGGAGAGGGCGGATGCGGGTGAAGCGCAATGGCCCTATCTCAATTGGGGCGGTCCTGATCGCCCTGGCCCCTGGTGAGGTACAACGCCGGATCGGACAAAAGCTCATCCGGCCCCGCCACCCCGGCGGCGGTCCATAACGCCCCCGGCAAGGGTTCTCGCCGAAAATCAAGGGGTTGGAAACGGCTGGGGAGCAGGTCGGGCAGCGTGTCCTCCGGGACGAATCCCGCCGCGGCCAGCCAGGGAGCCAACTCGCGCGAGGTGCAATGGAAATCCACGAAAGCCGTGTCTGGTCCCAGCGCCGAGGTGAGAAGATCCCATAAGAGCGCCCGGACCTCCCGCTCCCCACCCACCAACTCCAGCAGACGCAGCACCCTTTCCGGCCGACCCGGAAGATCCTGCACCCGGTGGACCATCAGCCCCACCACCGCGCCATCCGCCACCCGGCGCGCCAGACGCACCCGGTAATCAAACACCGGGTGGTCCAGGTAACGCCAGGTGATGAACCAGGCGTCAAGCCAGGCGCCCAGGCGGGCGGGGGCCAGGGTTTCCCTCCACACCCGGTCCCAGGCGCTGGGATCGGCCACGGACCAATCCACCACTTCCAAATCCCGGGGCGGGTTTTCGAGCCTATTGCAGGCCGCCGCGGCCAGATGGCGGCCCAACTCCGGCGGATAGGGCTGGGGAGAGTCGGCCAGCAGGCTTTGCAGAGGCGCGTCCTGGCCCAGGCGCACCCAGCGGGGCGTGACGGGCCATAGGCGAAAACCCAGGGCTTGGTAGAGGCGCCCGGCGAGCGGGTTGTAGCGAAGACATCCCAGCACCTCCCCGGCCTCTTCCTGGGCCTTGCGCAGCAAGGCGGCCCCCGCCCCGGTGGACTCCGCCCCGGGGGCCACGAACCACAGGCTGGTCCAGGCGGCCGGTATCCGCCGCCCGCGCAGGTTGAAGTCCCCTGGCACCAAACCCAGATGCCCCACCAGTTCCTGGCCTCGATGGGCCAAGAGCGCCGACAACCTGTCTGAACGGTGGGGGTGGCGGAACTGCCAGGGGTAAAGCCCGGGGTCGCGAACCATGATGTGGTCGAAGCGCCAATGGCTTTGTATCAACTCCCTAACCTGGGCAACGTCCTCGGTCCCGCACCAATCCAGGTCAATCGACATCCGCTGAGGCATGCTCCTTGTCCCCTCCTGGGCAGGTGACCCGCTAGGCCACGGGTTGGCCGGGTTGGGCCAGGAACCTTTCAATGGCCTCCAGAGACTGGAGCTTCATGATGTTGTCCGAGGAAATGCGCACCTTGAAATGATCCTCCAGGGCCAGCATCAGGGTGATGTGACCCAGGGAGTCCCAGTTGCGCACCTTGTTGATCTTGGCGTCATCGCCGATCTCGCTCGCCTCGATCCTGAATATGCTGGCCATGATCCGCTTGATTTCGTCGCGCATGTGTCAGACCTTGCCGGGAATGGGTCGGTTGAGGCCCCGCCGGGGCGTTAGGGCAGTTGGTCCGCCTTGATCCAATCCGGGAACGGCGGTCCTTCGGGCCCAAGGTCGAAAACCCAGGCCCTTTCCTGGTCCGGAAGCGGGCTGAAACCCAACCTCGGGTAGAGCCCGGCCACTTGCGCGTTTTTGGCGCTGGGCACGTATTCACCGATTAGGAGGGTGGCTCCCAGTCCACGCAGGAACCCACCCACCGCGGCCACCATGAAATCCTCGGCCCCGCGCCCAATGACCCGGCAGGAGAGCAGGAAGGTGTCCACCTTCCATTCGGTCTCCCGCTCGGGCAGGTTTTCGGCGATCAGCACCCCCACCAACCCGTGGTGACCAAACTTGTCTTCCAACTCCAGGGTGAATATCCGGTGGCGGCCGTCCTGTTGCATGACCAGGATTTCGGGCTCGCCGTAACGGCGCGTGGTGAGATTGAACTGGTTGGTCTTTTGGGTGAGTTGGGCCACGCGCGGCAGGTCCTGGCTCTCCAGCAACCGCACCCTGGCCCTCATCTCCAGGCCGCGCAAGAACTCTTCCAGGTTGGTCGAGCTTTCACGCAGCTCCTCCGAGAGTCCCCGCATCCGATACTGCCGACCCTTGTCAATATCTTCCTTGGTCAAACTCACCCGGTTGAAATGATCCAGCGCCACTTCCCAGAGGAAAGTCTTGAGCAAGGCGGGATCGGCGGGAAACTCGGGCACCGCCACCATGGGCAGCTCCTGGCGGATCAGGGCTCGCTCGGAGGGGCTGTCGTCCAGGAACACCAAGCTGTCCAGCCCCAGGTTGAGCCGCCGGGCGATCTCGGCCATGTTGGCGGCCTTGTCCCTCCAGTTGATCATCTTCACCGCGAAGTGTTCGGGCTTGAGGACCATGTGCGGGTTGACCCGGAACAATTCCTCCACGTCCCGCGGGTTGTTCTTGGAGTTGATGGCCAGGATCACGCCGTGGTGATGGAGCTGGAGCAGTCCCCGCTGAAACTCCTGGAAGGCCAGGCCCATCTCCGCTGGCCCCAGCTTGACGTCGCGCGGGCCTTCCTCGCCCAGCACCCCTCCCCACAAGGTGTTGTCCAAATCCAGCACCAGGACCTTTCGCGCGCCGCCCCACAGGGGATAGATGCTGGCCAAAAGCCAGCGGGCCAGGGCTTGGTCGCCGTCCCGGGAAAAAAGGATCCGGCCGACGATCCACAGCCGCTCATCAAACAGGCGCGCCGCGCCCTGCCAACGCAGGAGCCCCTCCAGGTCCACCACCACCAGCTGGGGGTCGGATTGCGCCCGCTCGGCCAGGCCAAGGTTGTAGGCGGCCACCATTTGGCCCAAGCCATGCCTGGTGTTGAATTCCAGGCCCGGCAACCCCTGGTGGGGGGGCGTGAAAAAGCTGGAGAGCAGGAAGGTGGTCCGGGGCAGTCTTTGCTGGGCCGTGGCGATCAGGTCCAGGGTTTCGCTGGCCAAGCGGCCGCCTATCGCGGCGGGGTCATCCCCGGCCAGGATGGCCTCCTGGCCT
>JAIUYB010000047.1 GCA_020216625.1 Desulfarculus sp. | reverse complement strand
ATTCTCTCCCCGCGCCAGTCCGCGGCCCAGAGCGTAGACCAGCCCGCCGCGGCCTGATGAATCCGGGAGGAAACCACCATGTCGGTGCAACGCTATGTCTCCGATGAGCTGACCCACTTCGTGGGCCGCCGCCTGGGCAACCTGCCCGACGCGGCCGAGCGGCAGTACGCCCTGCTGGTGGAGATCCTGCGCAGCGGCGTGTTGGGCACCGACAAAAGCACCGCCATCAGCTACAGCGACGACAAGAGCTTTTCGGGCAACGAGTTCTACAAGGCCAACCTGGTCTGTTTCTCCGACATCCCGGTGCCGGACCTGGCCATCCACATGGGCAAGTTCTCCCGCTTCGGCCTGGCCTTTGGCAAGTCCTTCCTCAGCCAGCGAGGGGCCAACCCGGTGTTCTACGTGGCGGCCAACGCCAGCCCCGGCCCGGCCGGCGGGCCGGACGAGACCCGCGGCCAGCACTTCGACCGCGAGCACCAGCGGGTGTGGCGGCTCTTCCGCCAGCTGGAGGACCTGCCGGGCCTGGACCAGGCCGCGGTGCGCGAGTTATGGACCTCCCTGGTCTACAATTTCTTCGGCCTGGTGAAGTTCTACCGCGAGGGCCTGCCGGCCGACGACCCGGAGAACTATTACATGGAGCGGGAGTGGCGCGTCTTCGGCAGCTTGGAGTTCAGCCTGGCCGACGTGCGCCGGGTGATCTTCCCAGCCCAATACGCCAAGCGCTTTCGTCAGGACTTGCCGGATTATTATGGCGAGATAACCTTCTCCTAGTCCCGCCGCACCGGCCCGGCGGGGCAGGTCCCCCCGAACCCGGCCGCGCGCGGGAGTCCCATGCCCCACAGCGAGGAAAACACCTCCCAATACTACGCCACCCGGCCCGCTCCGGGCGGCGGCGTGTTCCAACTGGTCAGCGAATACACCCCCCAGGGCGACCAGCCCCGGGCCATCGCCGAGCTTTCGCGCGGGGTGGCCGAGGGCCTCAAGCACCAGGTGCTCCTGGGCGTCACCGGCTCGGGCAAGACCTTCACCATGGCCGGGGTCATCGCCAACGCCAACAAGCCGGCCCTGGTCCTGGCCCCCAACAAGACCCTGGCCGCCCAGCTCTACGGCGAGTTCAAGGCGCTCTTTCCCCACAACGCGGTGGAGTATTTCGTCAGCTACTACGATTATTACCAGCCCGAGGCCTACATCCCGGCCAGCGACACCTACATCGAAAAAGACAGCTCCATCAACGAGCAGATCGACAAGATGCGCCACGCCGCCACCTTCGCGCTCCTCACCCGGCCAGACGTCATCATCGTGGCGAGCGTCTCCTGCATCTACGGCCTGGGCTCGCCCGAGGCCTATGCCGGCCAGCTCCTGCACCTCCAGGTGGGCGACGAGCCTGGCCGCGAGGCGGTGATCCGCAAGCTGATCGAGATGCTCTACGAGCGCAACGAGTACGACTTCCACCGCGGAACCTTCCGGGTCCGCGGCGAGAACCTGGAGATCTTCCCGGCCTACGAGGAGGACCGGGCGGTGCGCCTTACCTTTTTTGGCGACGAGATCGAGGCCATCAGCTTCATCGACCCCCTGCGCGGAGTGGCGGTGGACCGGGCCAAGACCGTGACCATCTTCCCGGCCAGCCACTACGTCACCACCGAGGCCATCCGCAACGAGGCCATGAGCGCCATCCGGGCCGAGCTGGCCGAGCGCATCGCGCTTTTTGAGAGCACCGGTCGGCTGCTGGAGGCCCAGCGCATCCGCGAGCGCACGCTCTTTGACCTGGAGATGATGAAAGAGCTGGGCTACTGCCACGGCATCGAGAACTACTCCCGCCACCTGACCGGCCGCGCTCCCGGCCAGCCCCCGCCCACCCTGCTGGACTATTTCCCTCGCGAGTGGCTCCTGTTCATCGACGAGAGCCATATCACGGTGCCCCAGGTGGGGGGGATGTATCGCGGCGACCGCTCGCGCAAGGAGACCCTGGTGGAGTTCGGCTTCCGCCTGCCCAGCGCCCTGGACAACCGGCCCCTGATGTTCGAGGAGTTCAGCGCCCTCGTTGACCAGGTGATCTATGTCTCGGCCACCCCGGCCGACTACGAGCTGAAGATGAGCGGCGGGGCGGTGGTGGAGCAGATCATCCGCCCCACCGGCCTGATGGATCCCGTCATCGAGGTGCGCCCGGCCTCGGGCCAGGTGGACGACGTGATGGGAGTGCTGCGCGAGGTGGCCGCGCGCGGCGAGCGGGCCCTGGTCACCACGCTCACCAAGCGCATGGCCGAGGAGCTGACCGATTACCTGAAGGAAAACGGTCTCAAGGTCCGCTACCTGCACAGCGACATCGACACCATCGAACGGGTGCAGATTCTACGCGAGCTGCGCCAGGGGGTCTTCGACGTGCTGGTGGGCATCAACCTCTTGCGCGAGGGCCTGGACCTGCCCGAGGTGACCTGCGTGGCCATCCTGGACGCCGACCGCGAGGGCTTCCTGCGCTCCACCCGCAGCCTGATCCAGACCACCGGCCGGGCGGCGCGCAACGTGGGCGGCCGGGTGATCCTCTACGCCGACCAGATCACCGACTCCATGGCCCGGGCCATGGAGGAGACCGCCCGCCGCCGCGAGCTGCAACAGGCCTACAACGCCGAGCACGGCATCACCCCCCAGACCATCATCAAGGCCATCGGGGCCATGCTGCCCCACGAGATCGCCTCGGATTACGTGGAGGTGGCGGTGGACGACGAGCCCGGCCGCCGGCCCGAGGACCTGCCCCGGCTGATCAAGGAGCTGCGCCAGGAGATGCACCGCCTCTCGGGTGAGTTGAAGTTCGAGGAGGCGGCCATCGTGCGGGACCGGATCCGGGATCTGGAGGCGGAAGAGTTGAAGTGGAGGGGGTGATAGATTTCCATTTCTTGACTGTGCTGCGATGAAGATTACCGGACAACGCAGGCCACCGGAGATGGTGGCCATGATCGATAAGGCCAAGCCTTTTGTGGATGCCTCGCCAAGCGAATTGATATCGCGGGACAAGTGATCCATGAACAAGCCGATTAATGGGCTGGCGGGGTGGCGCCGGTTTTATTCGGCCGAGGGCGAGGCATAGGCCCTGATTCTGACTGATCGGGTGGGAGGGGGCGTGGCGGCCAAGCCATTGGGGCTGTATGAATCGCGGATGTCCCCTTGACCCAAGCCGGACCGCAACCAAGCGGGCGGCGGCGAGACGAAAAATCCGAGGCCCCGTCTAGCGCTTCTGGGGCCGGCGCAACAAGCGGCTGATCACGAAATCCTTGAGGGTGGCGTCCTTGACGTCGCCCAGGCGTTCCTTGAGCGCCTTCAGGGGCAACTCGGCCCGAGCCATGGCCTTGTGCCCTCCGGCCGGACCCAGGTCGCCAAAGGCGCGCTGGGCCATAACCCCGGCGCTCATGCGCGCGCCCATGTTGCGCATCACGATCACCAGATTGTCGTGGTGGGTTCCGCTGGCGGCGGTGAAGTCCACGCTGTCCACCTTCAGAAAAAAGTCGGCGATCTGCACCAAATTGTCCGGGCTCTTGCAGGCCCCCAGGTGCACGAAGATGCCGTGACGGCGGACCACGTATTCTCCCAGGGCCTGGCGCAGGACCTCCAGGTCCTTCAGGCGCATCTCGCTGAACTCAATGTTGCGCAACAGGGCCTGGTTGGCCTTGGGGAACAGGAACTGCAAGGCGGCCACGTCCTCGGCCAGGGCCGGGCGCTGAAAGCCGGCGGTGTCGTTCTTGATGCCATAGACCAGGGCCGTGGCCAGGCGGGTGGAGGGCTTGATCCTGGCCGCGCGCAGGTATTCGGTGAGGATGCTGCTGGTGGCTCCGTAGCGGGGGCGGATGTCCACGAAGGGCGTCTTCTCGGCGCTGTCTCCCACCGGATGGTGGTCGATGATCACGTGCTGGGGGATGCGCTCGAAGTCCTTGCTGTGGTGGGGCTGGCTGTCGACCATCACCCGCTTGCTGAAATCGTCTATCCGCAGTTGTTTCAATGATTCCAATGGGATCTTGAGCAAGCGGACCATGGCCAGGTTGTCGGGGCGGGTGATCTCGTTGTGGCGGGCGATGGTGACCCCGGCCACCCGCCGCCAGAGCAGCCGCTTGAAGGCCAGGGCCGAACCCAGGGCGTCGGGGTCGGCGGCGATGGTGATCAGCACCCGGTCCTCGGGCGTGAAGAGCGTTAGCAGACGGCGCACCTGTTCGGCCATGTTGCGGGGTTTGTGCTTGCGGTCGGATTTGGGCATTTCCTCTGGGCTTTCATGGCGTGGGTGCGCTTTAGTTTTTCACGATACCACCGGATCATTGTGCTTCACAAGCGGCGGTCGCGATTCACACCCCCCGACTTGACGCCGGCGAGACAACCGGTCTAGTATCCTATCTTGGGAGGGGCTTGGCCGGGCCTGTGCTTTCCGCGAGTTCGGCCGCGCCCTGATATTTTTGCCTAGGGAGGAAATTACCAAAATGAGTGAGAACCTGGATTGGGGCGGCAACCCGACCCCATTGAAGGTCATGGACCTCACCCTGCGCGACGGCACCCAGTCGCTGTTCGCCACCCGCATGCGCACCGAGGACATGATCGCCACGGCGGAGATGATGGACGAGGCCGGCTTCTGGGCAATGGAAGTCTGGGGAGGGGCCACCTTCGACGCCATGAGCCGATTCCTGGGCGAGGACCCCTGGGAGCGCCCCCGCACTCTGCGCAAGTACGCCAAGAAAACGCCGTTCTCCATGCTGCTGCGCGGCCAGAACCTGGTTGGCTATCGCAACTACGCCGACGACGTGGCCAAGGAGTTCGTGGACCTCTCCTGCGAGGCCGGCATCAACGTCTTCCGCACCTTCGACGCGCTTAACGACTTCCGCAACTTCGAGGCGGTGGTGGAGCGCATCAAGGCCAATGGCCAGCACTTCCAGGGCACCATCTGCTACTCGCTCACCGAGCGCCGCATGGGCGGGCCGGTCTTCAACCTGGAATACTACCTGGCCAAGGCCAAGGAGCTGGAGGCCATGGGGGCCGACAGCATCTGTGTCAAGGACATGGCCGGCATCATCGCCCCCTACGACGCCTACACCCTGGTGCGGGCCCTGAAGGCCCAGTGCAAGGCCCCCATCCATCTGCACAGCCACTACACCAGCGGCATGGCCTCCATGACCATGCTCAAGGCGGCCGAGGCCGGGGTGGACATCATCGACTGCTGCCTGGCCCCCTTCGCCCTGCGCACCAGCCACCCAGCGGTGGAGCCGATCATCGTGGCCCTGGAGGGCACCCCCCGCGCCACCGGCCTGAGCCTGCGCAAGATGTTGGCCATGGGCGAGGAGCTGGAGAAGATCGCCCCCAAGTACCGCGACTACTGGATGCCCCACCAGATGGCCCCCATCGACACCGGCGTGCTGGTCCACCAGGTGCCCGGCGGCATGATCAGCAACCTGGTCAGCCAGCTCAAGGAGGCCAAGGCCCTGCACCGCCTGCCCGAGGTCTACAAAGAGGTCGCGATAACCCGTACCGAACTGGGCACTCCGCCCCTGGTCACCCCCACCAGCCAGATCGTGGGCGTGCAGGCGGTGCTCAACGTGCTCTTCGGCAAATATAAGATGGTCACCAACGAGACCAAGGGCATACTCTACGGTCTCTACGGCCACACCCCCACCCAGCCCGATCCCGAGGTGCGGGCCAAGGCCCTGAAGAAATACCCCCGGGGCAGCGAGCCCATCACCTGCCGCCCGGCCGACATCCTGGAGCCGGAGCTGGACAAGGCCCGGGAGCGGGTCAAGGACATCCCCGGCGCGGACAAGTTCGACGTCATGACCAGCGCCATCTACGACGTCACCGGCACCCAGTTCGTGCGCATCAAGCACGGCCTGGAGCCCATGCCGGCGGCCATGAAGGGCAAGACCCTGGAGGACGTCAAGGCCGAGGACGCCATCATCGCCGAGTGTAAAAAACAGGCCAAGGAGAAGCTGGGCAAATAGCGTCTCGCCAACCGCCAAACCCGATCACCACCGCGCCGTCCCGGTTTCGCCGGGGCGGCGCGGCCAATTTCGTTCTTCGCGGCCCATGGATGCCCGGCGCGGTCGGTCTACGAAATAGGTCTGGCGGGAGCGCCAGGGCTCCCGCCAGCGAGGAGGGGGGCCGGCTAGGCCGCCGACCCTGGGGGGGGAGGGATTTCCAGAGCCATCATGGCCGAGCTGAAAGTCTTGCCATGGGCGTCCAGGGCCAGGGAGCGGGTTACGCCGCCAGCCAAGGCGTCCTTGAGAACGAAATTGAGCGCGCCGATATTGGGCAATTGATAGCGGATCACCTCGCCTTTCACCAAATCACCGAAATGGTTCTTGACCACGGCCGCCGTGATGTGCCGCTCCAGCCAGGGATAATGCTTCTCGTCATAGGCGATGACGGAAATGTTGACCGTGTTGCCCTTGTCGCCGGTGCGGGAATGGGCCAATTCCCTTAGTTTCATCGCGACACCTCCTTGATATGCAGCTCGGGCCGCACCGCTTCGCGGGGCAGGTAGGCCGAGGCCATGGCCAGCACCTGACGCACCCCCTTGGTCACGCCACCGCCGGCGGCCGGCCCGTTGGTGTAGAGGGTTTCCACCTCGTTGCCGATCCGCTCCGCCTCGGCCGGGGTCTCGGTGCGGCCGGCCACCCGGAGCCGGACTTCGTAGGGTTCGGCCGCCGGGCGGGCGAGCCCTGGCCCGTGCAGGCTGTCCAGACCGATGTAATCCACCCGCAACTCGCTGTGGCGTACGCCAGTCAAGGCCAGGCGTTCGCGCACGATCTCGGCCCCCAGACGGGCCCGGTCCAGGGCCCCGGGTCCGGCGTAGCCGATCTGTCCCTCGCCAATATAGCTGTCCACATAGCCGACGCAGACCTTTAGGGTGGGAGGCTTGGCCCGTCCGGTTCCACCGGCCACGCCCACCCGGTCGGCGCCGAGGTCCGTGAAGCGCACCCCGCTGAAATCCGCGGTCACGTCCGGGGTGAGATAGGCGGCCGGGTCATGCAGCTCGTAGAGCATCTGCTCCTTGCAGGTGGCCAGGGTGATGCTCCCGCCGGAACCATCCACCTTGGTGATCACCGCCGAGCCATCGGGTTCGACCTCGGCCAGGGGGAAGCCCAGGCGGGCCAGGCCGGCCACGTCCTTGTAACCGGGGTCCGCGAAATAACCTCCGGTGATCTGTCCGGCGCATTCCAGCAGATGGCCGATGATGGTGCCCTGCCCCAGACGGGCCCAGTCGTCCATACCCCAACCGAAATGGTGGATCATCGGGGCCAGGAACAAGGCCGGGTCGGCCACCCGGCCGGTGATGACCACCTGGGCGCCCTGGCGCAGGGCGTCCACCATGGGAGCGGCCCCCAGGTAGGCGTTGGCCGACACTAAACGCGATCCCAGCGCCGAGGTCGGCTGGCCGGTTTCCTCGAGGATAAGATCCTGCTGGCGCACCTGGTCCAATACCTCGTCGCCGGTCACCGCCGCCAGCCGCACCGGTCCCAAGCCCATCTCACGGCAGATGGCCGCCACCTTGGCCAAGGCTGAAAGCGGGTTGGCCGCGCCCATGTTGGTGATGATCCGCACGCCTTTTTCCAGGCAGATCGGCAGCACCGCCCGCATGCGGGCTTCGAGCAGGGGGTCGTAGCCCTCCTCCGGGTTTTTCAGGCGTTTTTGCTGGTCGATGGCTATGGTGCGCTCGGCCAGGCACTCAAAGGCCAGGTAATCCAACCGACCGCTTTGGGCCAATTCCACCGCCGGCTCGATGCGATCGCCGGAATAGCCGGCCCCGGATCCGATTCTAAGCGTCATTGTATTCCTCGTTGCTTGGTTGGCCGCAGGCTATGGCTACAGCGGGAAAAGGCCGAGCACCAACGCCACCAGGGTCATGACGATGGTGGTCAGGAACGCGAAACCAAAAGTGAACTTCTGGTGCTCTCCCAGGTCCACGCCGGTCAACCCCAGCAGCAGGAAAGTGGCCGGGGTCAAGGGGCTGAGCGGGAAGCCAGTGGTCATCTGGCCCAGGATCGCGGCCTGGCCCACGGTGATGGGGTTGAGCCCCAGCTCCTTGACCACTCCGGCCACGATGGGCAGCACCCCGAAGTAAAAGGAATCCGGATCGAAAATGATGCTCAGCGGCATGGACAGCACCGCCAGCACCACCGGGATGTGGGTGGCCAGACTGGCCGGGATGAAATCGACGCTGGCCTGGGCCATGGCCTTGATCATGCCCGAGCCATTCATGACACCCAGGAACACGCCGGCGGCAAGGAGGATGCTGGCCATCATCAAGGCGGCCTTGGCGTGGGCGTCCACCCGGGCGCGTTGATCGGCCACCTTGGGGTAGTTCACCAGCAGGGCCACGGTGGCTCCGACCATGAACAGAATCGCCGGGGAGATCTTGCCCCAAAGCAGGGTGCCCACCACGGCCAATGTCAACAGGGCGTTGAACCAGAGCAGCTTGGGCCGACGCAGCGCGAGCTCCGCCTCGCTCAGCTCGCGGCAATACACCGCGCCGCTGCCCTCCAGACAGGCATCGCCCAGACGCTTCTTCTCCCGCTGGCCCAGCCACCAGGCCACCACCAAGACAAAAGCCAAACCGCAGAGTTGGGGCACCACCACCGGGTTGTAGAGCTCGGTGACCGGCAGGTGCAGGGCCGAAGCCGCCCGCAAGGTGGGGCCGCCCCAGGGCACGATGTTCATGGTGCCAGCGGCCAGGGCCACCACGCAGGCCAGCACCCGCTTGTCCATGTTCAGGCGCTCGTAGAGCGGGAGCATGGGCGGGATGGCCAACAAGAAGGTGCTGGCTCCAGAGCCGTCCAGGTGCATCACGATGCCCAGCACCGCGCTGCCGATGACGATGCGCACCGGGTCGCCCTTGACCACCTTCAGAATGCCATTAATGACCGGATCGAACATACCGGCGTCGCTGACGGTGCCGAAAAACAGGATGGCGAAGACGAACATCGTCACCACCGGAGCGATGCTCTTCAGGCCATCCACGGCGAACGTTCCGGCCTTGAGGCCAAAGCCCTGCAGCAACACCGCCGCCAAGGGAATCACCACCAGGGCCACCAGCGGTGACATTCTTTTGCTGATGATGACCGCCAGGAGCACCAGGATCGTCAACAAACCAAATAGCGCCAGCATAGAACCCCCTTTGCTCTGTGATCGTCTTTCGCCAGCCGGTGCGGACCACAAGTGCAAGCCCCATGCCCCGATGGAATAG
Source organism: Desulfarculus sp. (assembly GCA_020216625.1). Taxonomy (GTDB): domain Bacteria; phylum Desulfobacterota; class Desulfarculia; order Desulfarculales; family Desulfarculaceae; genus JACRDC01. The sequence goes on along the minus strand of JAIUYB010000047.1, from coordinate 824 downwards.
CGTTTCGCCATGCGGTGGAACCCCAAGGCGTAAGGTCAATCCTCATGCGGGCTAAAGAAGATCGGAAGATCGGTGGGAGAAGGGCGCCCCATTCCTGGCGCGGCGACCGGAAGGCGGCCACATTTCCAGGACATTGGAAGACAAGCTTCTATATTTTTAGAACTTTAGAGGGATTACAGGCCCAAGGCGTGCAGCTTGTTGTAGAGGGTGGCCAGGGAGATGCCCAACTGGCGGGCCACCGCCCGCTTCCCGGCCAAGTCACGGCCATGGCGCAGAAGCAGCCTCTGGATGGCCTCGCGCTCGGCGTCGGCCACGATCCGCCGTAGGCTGCGCGGGTCATCACCGACGGGGTCTGGCTGGCCCTCGCTCCCCCCGTCGCCGCCTCCGCCCCGCGGCAAGGCGATCCGTTCTATGGCGCCGGACTGGCACATGTTGGCCGCGAACTCCACGGCATGCTTGAGCTCGCGGACATTGCCCGGCCAGGCATAGGTCTCCAACTCGGCCAGGGCCTGGCTCTCCAGAGCCACCACCCGGCCGGTCTTGGTTCGCCAGGCGGCCAGGAAGGTCTCGGCCAAGGGCGCGATGTCCTCCCGGCGGTTGCGCAGGGGAGGCAGTTGGAGGCGTAGAACGTTGAGGCGGTAATAGAGGTCTTCGCGGAAGGTTCCGGCGGCCACCATGGCCAGCAGGTCCTTGTTGGTGGCGGCGATCACCCGCACGTCCACCTCCACCACCTCGTTGCTGCCCACCGGATGGAACCGCTGCTCCTCCAGAACACGCAACACCTTGGCCTGGGTTTTCAGGCTCATGTCGCCGACTTCGTCCAG
>JAIUYB010000046.1 GCA_020216625.1 Desulfarculus sp. | reverse complement strand
GAGGCCCTGGACCAAGTCCGCCGCTGGCGTCCCAACCTGGCGGTGTTGGACCGGTCCCAGCTCCCTGGCCAGCCCGGTCCTTGGGACCTGCTCCGGGACTTGGCCAGGGCCGAGGCCGGCCTGACCAGCGCCGTGGTAAGCGACCAGGAGCCGGAGGGATTCCACCGCGCCAGCGCGGGCCTGGGGGTGCTGACCCAACTGCCGCCCCGTCCTGGACCGGCCGAGGCGGCCTGGCTGCTTTTCCTCATGGGTGAGGTAACTCCCGCGCTGGCCTGATACCGGCGCTCGCATCCCCGCGGGCCGCGCCACACTGGTGTGGCCCGGTCCTAGCTCGACTCCGCCACTTGCCCGGAGGTCACGTCGCCGGGGGGAAGGCCACCTCGAAATACAGCTCGGTCTCCCGGCAGCGGGCGGCGAACTCCGCCACCGCCGGGGCGGCCGGGTCCACCTCCCAGCCCCGGTCCGAAAGCAACAGACGCCCACCGGTGCGCTCCAGGAGACGCCTAAACAGCGGCGGATATGGCATCTGCCAACGCTTTTGGGCGGCGGTCTCGCGGTCCACCGGGATCAGGGCCGCCAAACCGGGATGGTTCATCAGCTCCAGGCCCAGGCCCCGGGCGGTGGCGTTGTGGCTGCCGTGGTGCCCCACCTTGTAGAGCACCGTGCGGCCCAGGAGGTCCTGGGTGGTGGTCCCGGCTCCCGCCCCGGTCCAGCGCACCGTCTCCCAGGAGGACCAGTTGCCGCGCTGGGCGTCCCCGGGGAAAAGCAACACCGCTCTGCCCGGCGTCAGTTCGATGGCCATGGCCAGGCTGGTGTTGTTGGTGTGGTTGTCCAGCATCAGGGCCAGTTGCCCCACCGCGTCCAGGTAGTCCTGGTCGATGGTGCGCCAGGGCTCGGAGCGGTAGCGGTCCTCAATCTGCATGCGGTGGGGGGCGTCGCCCCAAAACCGATAGGCGGGGTTGAAGGGTGGCGGGGGTTCGGCCGCTCCGGCCTCCGCCTCCAGCACCCCAAATTGCAGCCCCGGCCATCCCTGGGACAAATCGCCCAGGTAGACCTCGCCGGAGCCCTTGGCCGGATCGCCTTTATAGATCAGCTTCGGGTCCAGGGGCGGGCCCAAGACGTAGAACCGGGGGCCTTCCAGGCCGGGGATGACCGCCGGCTCGCCACCGGGCTTCAAGTAGATTGGTTGGGGATGCCGGTCCTTGACCCAGTCCATGGCGTCCTGGGTCAGCGAGCCTCCCTGGGTCGCCAGGCCGGGTCCGTAGAACCCCAACAGCGCCTCCACCCGGGCGCTCAGGCCGGAGTCCGCTTCCGGGTGAGCCTTGCGCCAGCGGGTCTGGGCCAGGCCCAGGGCGCGCAGCGCCGACCGGTGGCGCTCTCTCAGCTCCCGGGCCAGGGGATCGTTCTCGTCCTCGGTCCAGGCCAGCCAGACCTGGCCGATCTCCAGCCGCTCGAACTCCTTGCGGGCCTGGACAAAACCCGAGACGTGGTCCCAGTGTTCGTGGGTGACGACCAGGATATCCAGGCGGCCGCCCGTGGCCTGGCGGATGTCGCCCACCACGGCCTGCATCCGCTGCCTCGCGTCCTTGGTTCCAACCAGCACCCCGCAATCGATCAGCAGGCGCTTTTGGCCGCCCTCCAGGTCGGCGAAGGCCAACAAGAAGCAATCGCCCAGACCCTGGCGGTACATGCGGACCGCGCAACCGCCGGCGGGAGCCGCGAAATCCATCATGCCCCTCCCCCCCGCAGTCCGCGGTGAACCAAGGCGAAAACCTCGTCCTGCCCCTTGTCGTCCCTCCCTCCGGCATAGGTCGCCCGCAGGAAGGCGCCGCTGGCCAGACCGCTTTCGAGGTATCGGCGCTGTCGCTCGTAACGGTTCTGGCTGTTGATGTCTTTGTAGATGCAATAGCGCAGCAGGCCGCTGGCCAGGTCGAAGATCAGGGTGCATCCTCCCCGGAACCAGAAATCGGGCTCCAGGTCTGGAGCGAAATCCAGGGGCGGCAGGCATTGCTCGCGGCCCTCGGACCGGGCCAGGCATCCCGGCCGCCGTTGGGTGACCTGAAGCACCACGTCGGTCAGGAACTCGCCGTTGGGCCCGATGCGACGCACCGGGCAGAGTGAGTGCACTTCGAACCTCCCCTGGGTGAGGTCCACTCCCTTGAGGATGGTTTGCTTATAATCTCGGGTGGCCTCGATGACCGCGTGGGCGGCCTTGCGCGCCTCCCTGGTGTTTTCATAGATTTCCCGCCGGTCGCCGCAGAGATCCCAGGCGGCCATGGTGCCCCGCAGTTCACGCCCCAGGCTGAGCTGGGAGTCGGGGGATGTCCCGGCCAGGGCCGGGCCCTCCCAACGCAGGCTTTCCTCCGAGAGCGAGCGCACCTCCTTGGGATAGATGCCCCGACGGCGGAAGGATTCGATGAAGGCAACCCGGTAACCGTAGCGGTCGTCGGTCACCAAATCGAAGTCCGCGGTGATCAGGGCCCGCAGGTAATCGCCAAAAACCACGTCCACCGGGGGCAGATAGTCCAGGGCCCGGATGCAGATGTTCAGCACCTGCTGGGCGCTCTTGGCCGCCTCCCGGGCCAGGCGCTCCACCAAATCCGGGTGGATCTCGCCCGCCGGCAGGACCCCGCTGCCCTGCGTGGCCAGGCGCACCAAATCCGCCGTGCGCAGACGATAGATGGCCAGAAAAGCGTCGAAGACCGCCGCCACCAGGATCGCCCCCCGGGCGTGGGGCTCCTCGGCCCGATCCAGGGCGCCGGGATCGGGCGGTTGGCCGATGGCGCTGCGCAGGGCCCCGCTGTAGCCCGCCGCCCGGCCGAACTCCTGGGCCAGCTCCACCAACAGATTGCCGATCCCCAAATCCCCCCGGGTGCGGCCGACGACGTGGCGCACCACGTCGGTGAGGGAGAAGTGCTGCAACAGGGCCACCAGGTCGGCGAAGGCCTCGTGCAGGGCCAGGCAGTCGGGATTGCTGGCCTCGATCAGACGGCGGTGCATGCCGTCCAGCAGGGCGTGGGCGGTTTCGTGGGCCACCACGTCGTGGGACAGGCAGGTGAAGACCATGCTGCCGGGCATGTGCTGCCCGGCGTCGGCCGGGGTGGCCGGGAAATAGCCGAAGAGCAGGGCTTTCTTCTCCGGGCTGTAGTAGGCGTTGGCCTCGCGCAGGGCGTGGGGGTAGATCCTGAGCCGGCGCACGAACTCCTCGCTGAACCTGCCTTTCTTCTCGCGACGCCGCGGGGCCCACAGGGCCCGCCGTCCCAGGGCCAACTCGAAGTTGCGGATGGTGCGCATGGCCACCGCGTAGACCATTTGCTGGTGGAACTGGGGGTTGCCGTCCGAGGGCGGCAGCCCGTCCTGGGCCAGGAGGTAGTTGTCGTTGAGGTCCACCGGCTTGTAAAAGACCTGGTTGGGCGCGTCGTAGTCGATCACCTCCAGGTATTCGCCCCGGGGACCCGGCTCCGGCCCATCGCCCAGGCCATCCTCCGTTAGCTCCCAGGGCACCTCGATTCTGGTTTCGCGGATGGCCATGGTGTCCAGGCTTTGGGCCAAGCTGGGGTCCAGGGAATAGATGCGCAGGCGGCGGAACGCCGGGCGGGGCAGGTCGTAAATTGAGCCGCCGTCGGAGCGGAAACGCTGCATGGGTCACAACTCCCCTCTGACCGATCAGACTCCGTCGCTGGGATAGGGGAAAACCGCCGGCCAGGGCGGAGGCCCGGAGAAATAATGCCGGCGCAGGGCGGTGTCGCAGATGGCGTAGCCCCAGTTGATCAATCGTCGCTGACGCTCCGGTGACAGCCGTTTCAGCCGGGTGGGGGTGTCGGCGAGATCCTGGACACCCTCGCGGGTGCAGGGCAACGGTTGGCCCCGGCCGTGGGAGGGCAGATCGTAATCGTCGATGTCGCTGCGGATGCCCCAATAGGCCCCGGCGCGATCGCCGGTTTGGTACGAGCCGATGAGTTGACGCTTGCGCAGTCCTCGGACCTGGTTGTCGATCAAGCTCAGCACCCTGAGGGTGTGACGCGGCCAGTCCTCCTTGGGCCGGCCCTGGGGCGACATCTTCTGGCCGCCATCGCTGACCAGGATGGTCCGGTAGCGCTTCCAGGCCGTTTCCAGGCCCAGGTTGTCGTAGACCCCGCCATCGCAGAGCACCACCCGCAGGTTGAAGGGTGGCCGGCGCAGAATCTCGCGTTCCTGGCGGGGAGCGAAGGACAGCGGGTTCACCGCCAGAATCAGGGGCGACATGAAGGGCGGGAAGGCCGACGAGGCCGCCACCGCGGTGGCCAGGGCCACCCGGGGGCGCGGGATCAGACCCACCTGGTAGTCGGCCATGTAGGGCTTTGAAAAGCGCCAGAGCGAGCCGGTTTGCACGTTGGTGGCGTTGAAGACGAAACGCGGCCGGTCCGGCAGGTCCTGGAGGGTGGCCGCGCCCAGGAGATGCTCACGATAGGCCCGCGCCAGGAATTCACTGGCCCGCCCCGGCCGCAGCAGGCCCCGGATGATGGCCGGGCGATCAATGGTGATCCGGGCCAACTTCCGGATCGGGGCTGCCACCTGGGCCACAAACCGGGCCGGGTCTGGCGTCTCGTGGACCCGGAGGCTTTCCCAGGCCAGGGCCAGCACCGCCGCGGTTATGGAGCCGCCCGACACGCTGGAGACCCTGTCCAACCCGGCCAGGAGGCCGAGCTCATACAGCCGCCACACCGCCCCCAGGTGAAAGAGCATGGCCCGATAGCCGCCGCCGGAAAGGCACAACGCCAGGCCATCCTCCGGCTCGCGCTCCTGGTCGCTATCCAAAAAACGAACCGGCGCGTCCAATCGCCGCGCTCGGCCCGCGGGACGGCTCTGCTCCGGCATGACTCCCCCCCGGTCGATGGCTGGGTTGTTCCACGCCGCCCGTCGCCTCCGGGCGTCATGGCTTATTCTACCAATTCACCTGGTTTTTAGTGTCATTTATTCCAGAAGCGGAGCCCGGACGACCCCGCAGCGGGACGAAGCCACGGCGGAGACCCGCCGGCGTTGGGAGCCTAGGTCCGGCGGAGGTGGCGCGGACGGCGCAACCAAAGTCGGAAGCGGTCCAGGTAGAGATAGACCACGGGAGTGGTGTAGAGCGTCAGGATCTGACTGATGATCAGGCCGCCGATGATGGCGATGCCCAGCGGTCGGCGCAGCTCGGAGCCCACGCCAACACCCAGGGCCAAGGGCAGCGCGCCCAGCAGGGCGGCCATGGTGGTCATCATGATGGGACGGAAACGCTGGATGCAGGCCTGGAAGATCGCCTCGTCGGGGCTCTTGCCCTGGCGGCGCTCTGCCTCCAGGGCGAAGTCGATCATCATGATGCCGTTCTTCTTGACGATGCCGATCAGGAGGATGATGCCGATCATCGCGATGATGCTCAGCTCGGTCTTGAAGATCAGGAGCGCGGCCACCGCGCCCATGCCGGCCGAGGGCAGGGTGGAAAGTATGGTGATGGGGTGGATGTAGCTTTCGTAGAGCACGCCCAGCACGATATAGACCGCCGCCAGGGCGGCCAGGATCAGCCAGGGCTGGTTGCTCAGCGAGGACATGAACGCCTGCGCGGTGCCTTGGAAGCTGCCCCGGATGCCGGCGGGCATGCCCATCTCCCGGGCCGCGGCCTCCACCGCCCGCACCGCGTCGCCCAGGGCCACGCCCGGATTCAGGTTGAAGGAAGCGGTGATCGAGGGGAACTGGCCCTGGTGGTTCACCGCCAGGGTGGTGGTGCGGGTTTCGAAGCGGCTGAAGGCGCTCAAGGGAGCCAGGGCACCCGATGCGGTGGGGACATAGATGCTTTTGAGGCTCTCGGGGTCCTGCCAAAAGCGGGGGGCCAACTCCATGATCACGTGATACTGGTTCAGCAGGGTGTAGAAGATGGAAACCTGACGCTGGCCAAAGGCGTCGTAGAGGGCGTCGTCGATGGCCTTGGTGGGGATGCCCAGGCGCGCGGCGGCGTCGCGGTCGATGACCACCTCCGCCCTCAGGCCCTTGTTCTGTTGGTCGCTGCTGACATCGGCCAGTTCCGGCAGGGTGCGCAGCTTTTGCACCATGCGCGGAGCCCAGGCGTTGAGCGCCTCCAGGTCCTCGGCCTGCATGGTGTATTGATACAGGGCGTTGCTGCCCCGGCCTCCAATGCGCAGATCCTGCACCGGCTGCAAGAAGGTGGGCGCGCCGGGAATCTGGGCCAGGCGGCCCCGGAGACGGGCGATGACCTGTCCGGCCGTGGCCTTGCGCTCCTCAAATGGTTTGAGGGTGATGAACATGCGGGCGCTGTTGGTGCTGCCGCTGCCGGGTCCGGTTCCGCCGGTGCTCCCACTCACGAACTCCACCTCGGGATCCTGGCGGATGACCTCCACCACCTGGGCCATCTTGTCCAGCATGGCCTGGAAGGAGATGTCCTGGGCGGCCTGGATGAAGCCGGTCAGGCGGCCGATGTCCTGCTCGGGAAAGAACCCTTTGGGAACCACGAGGTAGAGGTGGATGTTGATGGCCAGGGTCAGGCCGATCAATAGCAACATGAAGCGGGAGTGGCGCAGGGCCCAGCGCAGGCTGGATTCGTAGCCGGAGCGCAGGGCCTGGAACCAGCGCTCGCTGGCCCGGTAGAGCCGGCCATGACTGACGCCTTCCGGCGGCCTGAGATACAGAGCGCACATCATGGGGGTGGTGGTCAAGGACAACACCAGCGAAACCGCGATGGCCACCGAGAGGGTCATGGCGAATTCGCGGAACAGCCGCCCCACCATGCCGCCCATCAAGAGAACCGGAATGAAGACCGCCACCAGCGAGGCGCTCATGGAGACCACGGTGAAGGTGATCTCCTGGGCCCCCTGGAGCGCGGCCTGCAGGGGCGGCTCCCCCCGCTCGATGTGGCTGGTGATGTTCTCCAACACCACGATGGCGTCGTCCACCACGAAGCCGGTGGCGATGGTCAAGGCCATCAGAGAGAGGTTGTCCAGGGAATAACCGAACAGGTACATCACCCCGAAGGTGCCGATCAGGGAGACCACCACCGCCACGCCGGGGATTATGGTGGCCCGCAGGTTGCGCAAAAAGACAAAGACCACCAGGATGACCAGGAAGCAGGAGATGGCCAGGGCCCGCTCCACGTCGCGCAGCGAGCCCCGGATGGGCGGGGTGCGGTCCAGAACCACCGAGGCCGTGACCCCGCCGGGGAGGCTGGCCTCCAACTGGGGCAGGATGGCGCGCACGTTGTCCACGGTCTCGATGATGTTGGCCCCGGGCTGCCGGAAGATGATGATCGTCACCGATGGCTTGCCGTTGACCAGGGCCCCGGTGCGCAGATCCTCCACCGAGTCCTGGACCTCGGCCACGTCGGCCAGGCGCACCGCCGCCCCGGAGCGGTGGGAGAGGATCAGGGGGCGGTATTCCGAGGCCGTGTGCAACTGGTCGTTGGCCTGGATCTCCCAGGTCCGCTCGTCCTCGGTCAGCTGACCCTTGGGGTGGTTGACGCTGGTCTTGGCCAGGACCCCGCGCACCTGCTCCAGGCTGATGCCGTAATGGTTCAGCGCGTGGGGGTCGATCTCCACCCGCACCGCCGGCAGCGCGCTGCCGCCCACGATGACCTGGCCCACCCCGCTGACCTGGGCCAGCTTTTGCTGCAGGATGGTGGAGGCCGCGTCGTAGATTCGGTCGGTGGCCACGGTGTCGGAGGTCAGGGCCAGGATCAGAATCGGGGCCTCGGCCGGGTTCACCTTGCGGTAGACCGGATTGGCCGGCAGGTTGCTGGGCAGAAAACCGCGGGCGGCGTTGATGGCTCCCTGCACGTCGCGGGCGGCCCCGTTGATGTCGCGGTCCAATTCGAACTGCAGGGTGATGGTGGTGGCGCCGCGATAACTGGTGGAGGTCATCTCGGTCACGCCGGCGATGCGCCCGAACTGGCGCTCCAGGGGGGCGGCCACCGAGGTGGACATGGTCTCCGGGTCGGCTCCGGGCAGGTTGGCCATGACCATGATGGTGGGGAAGTCCACCTGGGGCAGGGGCGATACCGGCAGCAGGCGGAAGGCCAGGATGCCGGCCAGGGTCAGGCCGATGGTCAGCAGGGTGGTGGCCACCGGCCGTCGGATGAAGATGGCCGGCAGGTTCATGGCCGCTGGTCCAGCCGCCCGGCCGGAGGTGGGGCCTGGCCCTCTCGCATGCGCCGGCGATGGGCCAGGCGGTCGAAGGCCAGGTAGATCACCGGGGTGGTGTAGAGGGTCATGATTTGGCTGATCACCAATCCGCCGATGATGGAGATGCCCAAGGGCTGACGCAGCTCCGAGCCCACCCCGCCGCCCAGGGCCAATGGCAGGGCCCCCAGCAGGGCCGCCAGGGTGGTCATCATGATGGGCCGGAACCGCAACAGGCAGGCTTGGTGAATGGCCTCCTCCGGGGCCAGGCCCTGGCCGCGCTCGGCCTCCAGGGCGAAGTCGATGACCATGATGCCGTTCTTCTTGACGATGCCGATCAGCAGGATGATGCCGATGACGGCGATGACGTCCAGCTCCAGGCCGAAGGCCATCAGGGCCAGCACCGCCCCCACCCCGGCCGAGGGCAGGGTGGAGAGGATCGTCACCGGGTGGATGTAGCTCTCGTAGAGCACCCCCAGCACGATGTAGACCGTGACCAGGGCCGCCAGGATCAACAGCGGTTGGGAGCCCAGGGAGGCCTGGAAGGCCTGGGCCGTGCCCTGGAACCCGCCCCGCAGACTGGCCGGAAGCTGGAGCTGGTGGGCGGCCTCCTCGATGGCCTGCACCGCGTGGCCCAGGGCCACCCCGGAGGCCAGATCGAAGGAGATGGTCACCGCCGGGAACTGGCCCTGGCGACTGATGGCCAGGGGCCCGGAGGTCTGCTCCATCCGGGTGACGGCCGCCAGCGGCACCTGGCCTCCGTTGGCCCCGCGCAAGTAGATGGTCTGGAGCCCAGCCAGCCCTTGCTGGAAGTCGGGATGGGCGGCCAGCACCACCCGGTACTGGTTCAGCTCGGTGAAGATGATAGAGACTTGGCGCTGGCCGAAGGCGTCGTAGAGGGCGTCGTCGATCTGCTGGGGGGTGACGCCCAGGCGGGAGGCGGTGGTCCGGTCGATGGTCAACATCACCCGCAGACCCTGGTCCAACTGGTCGCTGCTGACCTCGTGGAGCTCCGGCCGGGCCCGCATGGCCGCGACCATCTGGGGGGCGATGCGGTTTACCTGCTCCAGGTCCGGGTCTTCCAGGGTGTACTTGTATTGAGTGCGGCTAACCCGGGCGTCCACGGTCAGATCCTGCACCGGCTGCAAGAAGAGCTGGATGCCCTCCACCCGCGCCAGCTCAGGCCGCAGGCGAGCGATGACCTGGCTGGCGCTGATCCGACGCTCGGCCAGGGGCTTGAGGTTCACCAGAATGCGTCCGCTGTTCAGGGTGGTGTTGGCGCCATCGATGCCGATAAACGACGACAAGCTCTCCACCGCCGGATCGCGCAGGATGACCCGAGCCAGCTCCTCTTGGCGGGCGGCCATGGCCGCGAAGGATATGGACTGGGGCGCCTCGGAGATGGCCATGATGACGCCGGTGTCCTGCACCGGGAAGAAGCCCTTGGGCGCGTAGGCGTAGAGCAGCACGGTCAGAGCCAGGGTGGCCGCCGCCATCATCAGCACCGCCGGCTGGTGACGCAGCACCCAGCGCAGGCTGCGGTCATAATTGGCGATGACCCGGTCGAAGGCGCGCTGGGAGATCCGGAACAGGCGGCCCTGTCTGTCCTCGGGCGTGTGCTTAAGCAGCCGAGCGCACATCATGGGGGTCAAGGTCAGGGAGACCACCGCCGAGATCAGGATCGTCACTCCCAGGGTGATGGCGAACTCGCGAAAGAGCCGGCCCACCACGTCGCCCATGAACAAAAGCGGGATCAGCACCGCGATCAGGGAGACAGTTAGGGAGAGGATGGTGAAGCCGATCTGCTTGGAGCCCTTGAGCGCCGCATCCAACGGCGGGTCGCCCTGCTCCACGTAGCGGGCGATGTTCTCGATCATGACGATGGCGTCGTCGACCAGGATGCCGATCGAGAAGATCAGGGCGAACAGGCTGACGCGGTTGATGGTGTAG
>JAIUYB010000045.1 GCA_020216625.1 Desulfarculus sp. | reverse complement strand
GGCCTCGATGGCGGTGCGATAACGCTCCTCGCTCTCGCGCAACTGGGCCTCGGCGGTCAGTCGGGCCAGGATCTGGTCCTGCAACTCGTGGATCTTCTCCTCCAGCTCGGCGGCGTGGGCCCGGATCAGGCTCTCCCGCTCCTGGTAGAAATCGATGCGGCGGATCAGGTCGCGGGGCCGGGCCCGCAGGTTGGCCAGGATGCCGGCGTAGAGGTCCTTGAGGTCCTCGGCCTCCCGGGCCTCGAACAGATCCGCCCCGGCCAGGGCCTTGTGGGCCGCGGCCGAACCCACGCTGCCGGCCAGACTCTTTTCCACCTCGGCGTACAACTCGGCCAACTGCCCGATGGTCAAGCGGCTCTTGCCGGCCAGCCCCACCGCCTCGATGCAGCGGTCGGCCAGTTGGCTGGCCTTGTGATGGCTGAAGAAGCGGGCCAACAGCCCCACCAGCTTCTGGCGTTTGTCCGCCAGGTCGATGTAGGCCTCGCGCCGGCCGGAGCGTTCGAAGATGTCCTCGCTCAAGAGCCGGCCCACGAACTCCTCGGCCTGGGACTGGCCCTCCTGCCCGGGCTGAAACAAGAGCGAGCCCAGCACGAAAAGCCCCAGGTTGACGATCAGGGTCCAGAAGACGGTGTGGGTCACCGGGTCCAGGGCGGTGACCCCGAAAAGCTGCTCCGGCCGGAGCCAGGCCACCCCCCAGGGCCCCTTGGTCAAAAGCTCGGGGTTGAACCAGCCGCTGCGCAGGAAGGATGGCAGCAGAGAGGTGTAGCCCCACAGCGCGAAGCCCGCCGAAAGCCCCAGATAGGCCCCGGCCTTGTTGGCCCCGGCCCAGAAGATGCCGCCCAGGATGGCGGGGGCGAACTGGAGCACCGCGGCGAAGGCGATCATGCCGATGTTCACCAGCATCAGAGACTCGCCCACCCGTTGCTCGAACCAGTAGCCCAGCAGGATGTAGGCCGCCACCGCCACCCAGCGGCACTCCAACAGGCTGCGCTCCAGAAAGACCAGGCGCTTGACCCGGCTGACCAGCGGCAGCAACAGGTCGTTGGTGATCATGGTGGCCATGGTCATGGAGCTGATGAGGATCATGCTGGTGGCGGCGGAAAAGCCGCCGATGAAGACCAAGAGCGCCAGCCAGGTCTGGCCCTCCTTGAGCGGCAGGCTGAGCACGAACAAATCGGCCTGGGCCACTGGCAGGCCCAGGAGCAGGCCGGCCTGGGCGATGGGGTGGACGAAGAGGTTGATGAGCAGCATGTACAGGGGCAGCAGCCACATGGCCTGGCGGATATGCTTCTCGCTCTGGTTCTCCACCACCGCGATGTGGAACTGGCGGGGCAGGAACAGGATGGCGTTCATGGACAACAACAGCCAGGCGGTCCACTGGCTTAAGGGGGCGCGCTGGGGCGCGGGCAGGGGCGCGCCCTGGGCCCGGGCGGCCTGGTAGCGGCCGAAGATGTCGCCCAAGCCGTCAAACATGAAATAGACCACGAAGACCCCGGCGGCCAGAAATAGGACCAGCTTGATCAGGCTTTCGGTGGCCACCGCCATGACCATGCCCTGGTGGCGCTCGGTGGGGTCCAGGCGGCGCACCCCGAAGATGATGGTGAAGATCACCATCAGGGCCACGATCAATGGCCCCACGTGGGAGCCCACCCAGGCCGCGGTCTCGCCCTCCTGGCTGGTGATCAACCCGAAGGTGGAGTAGATGGCCTTTAATTGCAGGGCCACGTAGGGCATGTTGCCCACCAGGGCGATCAGGGTGGCCAGGGCGGCCAGACCCTCGGACTTTTCGTAGCGCACGCTGATGAAGTCGGCGATGGAGGTGATGTGGTGGGCGGTTTTGAGGCGCACCAGCTTGCGCAGGAGCGTCCACCAGAAGACGGCCACCAGGCTGGGGCCCAGGTATACGGTGATGAACAGCAGGCCGCTGGTGGCGGCCAGGCCCACCGAGCCGTAGTAGGTCCAGGTGGTGCAGTAGACCGCCAGGGAGAGCGAATAGACCAGGGGGTTGTCCACCCGGCTCTTGCCCTGGGCGCCCTGGCGCTCGGCCCACAGAGCCAGCATGAACAACAGGCCCATGTACAGGCAAAAGACGGCGATGACCGAAACCGGGTTGAACATCAGGCCCGGCTTCCCTTTTCCGGGCGGTCGCGGCGGGGGGCGCTGGCCCGGGCCCGGGCCGACCACGCCAGGAACAACACCAAGGCAGCCCAGCAACTGAAGAAATAGGCGTAGGCGAACTCGGACGGCCAGTCCCTGTCGCTGAGATAGGGCCACATGAACAGGGCCAGGCCCAGGCCGAAGGCCAACCATTGCAGGCCCGGTCGTCCGAACAACTCGCGGTTGATGCGCACGGAGCCCCTCCCCCCCGGACCGATGGCAGGCCCGGCCCGGCGCGCCCGGTTGGGCCATTTCACAATAGCACTCCGACCTGGGCCGGGGCCACAAAACTCTGGCGCGGCGGGGGGGATGAGGTAGGGGTTTGGCTATGGCGCGGTGGGAAGCGGGCAGTGGATATGGCCGGTTTGTCTGGCGTAGTCTTCCAAGAACCCCAGGTCGCGGTTTTGGCGGGCGCGGGCCAGCTCCTCGAACTCCTCGGCCATCTGCACCAGGGCCACCGACAACTCGCCGGCGCGGGACTCCATGTCGCGCAGACATCGCTCGATCTCCTGGCAGGCGGCCTCCAGGCCCACCCCGCCCTCCCCGCCGGAGCAGACCAGGCGATGGCGGCGGCGGAAGGCCCGCACCAGGCAGCCGCCCAAAAAGGCGCTCAGGAGCGGCTCGGCCGCGGCCTGCTCGGCCAGGGCCACGAAAAGCTGATCGGCGCTGTGGACCAAGGGCGGGTTGAGGTTTTTTTCCTGGCAGGGGAAATCAGATAGCGGGGCGGCGGCCCGCTGCCAGAGCCGGGTGGCCCCGTTGGCGGCCAGGCGCAGGCCCCGGGCCACCTGGAACAACTGGCCGGACTCCAGCCAGCGCTCCTGGTCCAGGGCCATCAGGCGCAAGGGTTGGCCCGGGCCGGAAAGCAGGTCGGCGGCCTCGGCGGGGCTGGACTGGCGGCAACCGGGCAGGCCCAGGCCCCGGGGGCTGAGGGTGCGGGCGCGCAGGTTGGTACGAGCCAGGACCCGGCCCAGGGCGTTGGCCGCCGCGGCCTGGCTCAGGCGGGTGACCACAGGATCGCCGTCCATGCCCGGCAAGAGGAGCCCACCCTGGGGGTCGGTGAGGTCGGCCCCGGCCAGAACCACGCCCCGGCAGCCCAACAGGGCCGCGAACTCGGCCATGCGGCCCAGGGTGTGGTGCTGGGGGCTTAGATGGTCGGTGAAGGGCTCCCAGAGTCCGGGCAGGCTCAGGCGGGGGCCCAGGCAGATCAAGCGCGGACCGGGGTGGCCCTTCAGGGTGCTGGCGTGGGCGGTCTCCTCGGCGATCAGGGGCAGCCGGCCCAGGTCGGGGTGGCTCCAACCGGGGAGGGCGCCGGCGGCCGGGCTGGTGATGGCCGCGGCGGTGGGCAGGATGCCGGCCGCCAGCACCTCCGGCAAGGCGGCCTCGCTGGCCAGCACCGGCACGCCCTGAAGAAGGCCGGCCAACCCCTCCAGGGCCGGGGCCAGGCTGGGGCCAGCCTCCAGGATCACCGCCGTGCGCCCCTGGGCCGCGCCCACCAGACCCGCCGCCTGGCCCATGAAGGCCAGGTGGCAGAGGTTGCGGATCAAGTTTGCCCCGCTGGGGCCCTCCCAGGCCAGGGCCCAGTCCCGGGCCAGCAGGGCTTGGCCCAACACCCGAAAGAGCCGCGCCCGGGCCGCCTCCTCGGCCGGTCCGAAATCCGGGCCGCCCAGGTGGATCACCCGCAGCCTTTCGGCCAGGACCAGTTGGGGATGGCGGGCCAGGGCCGCCTCCATGGCCGCCTCGGCCGGGGCCAGGAGCACCAGGTCGCCGCCGGCCAGATGGGGGCCCAGGTCGTGGCGGCCCAGACCGTGGGCCAAAAGCTGGGCCCGGGGCTGGAGCACGAAGACTTGGTGGCCGTCGGGCATGCGCCCCAAAAACTCCACCACCTCGTCCAGGGCCCCGCCGCCCACCACCAGGGTGATGCCGTCGGGGGTGATCTCGCCTTCCAGAAGGGGATTGGGGTCTCGGAGAGGGGATGGAGCCAGGCCTAGCGCGTCCGGTGGGTGCGACCGCCCGTTCTCGGCGTCGCCTTGCAGCCAACTGGCCACTTCCGGGGCCACACTGGAGAGCACCGCGAAGTTGTGCCGCAGAAGCTCGGGAATGAAATTTTGCGCCCGCACCAGCTTCGTCCTCGCCCGGCCCCGGGGCGGGACCGCGCAACTTCACATTGGGCAAGGGGTTTTGCCGGAAATGTTACCGGCCGGATTGCGGGGCCGCAACCCAGGGCGGCCGCGTCGGAACCGGGGGCTGGAGTTGACCGGCGCGGAAGCGCAACAGGATCGGCCGGCCGGCGGGGTCGCGATAGACCAGGTGCTCCTCGTCCTGAAAGAGATTGACCATGTAGCGCCGCCAGGGCGGTCCCCAGGCCCGCTCCACGTTCCAGGGGCTGTCGCCGGGCTCCAGGCGTCCGGTCGCCAGGCGTTGGGCGACATCGGGGCCGGGGGGAGCGGAGGCCTGGGGCGCCTGGTCCCCGGCCCAGACCAGGCCGGTCCCGGCGGCCAGGACCGGCCCCAACCAAACCCCCAGCCCAAACAAGACGGCCGCCAGCCACCCCCGGAGCGGGAAGCGGCCGCGGCCGTCGCGGGTCGGCACTGGCGCCAGGCTAGTACATCCCGGAGGTCCAGCGCTTCTTGCGCCGGCCAAAGGCCAGGCCGATCAACCAACCCAGGAACAGCACCCCGCCGCCGGCCAGGAACCACTTGAGGTTGGTGGAGAAGCGCATGGACTCGATCTCGGTGCTCAACTCCTCGATCTCCTGGGTCTGCTGCTGGTATTCCTCCTGGAGCCGGCCGAATTCCTCGCGCAACTTGACCACCTCGGCGCACTCGTTCTGGAGCTTTTGCAAGGCGGACTCGGCCTCCCGGGCCCGGGTTTCGGCCAAAACCTGCAGGCGCTTGGCCTCGCCGCTCTCGCGCTTGGCTTCCTCCAGGCGCTGGCCCAGGTTTTTGCCCTGGCCATCGGCGAACTCATGCAGGCGCACCACGGCCGGGGTCTCGTCGATCAGGAAACGGCGCAGCACCCAGCCCTCCTTGCCGCTGGCGGTGCGGACCCTGGCCCAACCATCGTTGGACTCTTCCAAAACCGTCACCTGATCGCCGGAGCTGATCATCTCGATGACCCGGTTCTCGGTGGTGGGTCCGGTGCGAACCGTGATCTGCATGCGGTCGCTGACGTACATGTCCTTGGCGGCCAAAACGGGCGCGGCGCACAGACCAAGGACGACCAGGAACAGGCCGAGGGCGGCGGCGAGCTTCATGATAATCGGCGCTCCCAAAAAAAGGTCAGCGGTTTACGCCGGTTAAGTTAGCAGAGGGCCTGGCTGGTGTCAATGCGGGGACCGGGGTGGGAATCCTCTAGCAAAGTTTGACCTTTGGGGAGGACAATGATATTACCCATGGGTATGGGCCGCATAGAAGCAACCACTGGACCCGAGAAGGGGCAGCCTGGCCTATGATAAAGGGTAAGGTCCTCATCGTCGACGACGAGCCCACCAATCTCCTCCTGCTGGAGGAGCTGTTCCATCAACAGGGGGCCGCCACGGTCAGCGCGGCCAACGGTCTGGACGCCCTAAAGTTGGCCCGGGAGAGTCGGCCCGACATCATCCTGCTGGACGTGATGATGCCCGGCATGGACGGCTACGAGGTCTGCCGCAAGCTCAAGTCCGATGAGACCACCCGGCGCATCCCGGTGGTGATGGTCACCGGCCTGGGCGCCCTGGACGACAAGCTCAAGGGCCTGGAGGCCGGGGCCGACGATTTCCTGAGCAAGCCGGTCAACGCCGCCGAACTCCTGACCCGTTCGCGCAACCTGCTGCGGGTCAAGGAGCTGGACAACGACCTGGACAACGCCTACCAGCGCCTGGCGGAAATCGCCTCCTACACCAACGTCCTGCTGCGCCATTTCGATCCCTACGCCTTCGACCTCCAGGACAGCCTGCGCGGCCTGATGGAGTTCCTCCTGGGCATGAAGCCCGGCGACAAGACCCGGCCCGAACGCGCCCTGCTCCTGGGCCTGGACGCCATCGGCAACTGGAGCGGCTGGGTCTTCACCCTGGACGAACAGGCCGTCACCTCCCACGCCCTGGAGGCTCCCATCAGCCCGGCCGAGCTGCGCCCCCTATTCGGCCGCCAGGACGTGGTTTACGCCAACCGAGGCGACGACGCCTTCGCCGCCGCCGCGCGCTTGCCCTTGTGGAGCCTGGCCCAGGACCGGCCCCCGGAGCGCAACCTGGTGGGCTACCGTTCGGACTCGGTGGCGGTGGTGGCCCTGGATTTTGGCAAGACGGTCAGCGCCTACGACGCCCAGGTGCTTTCGGCCCTGGTGGGGACCATCCACTTCTTCCTCAAAACCATCAGCAGCCAGATCCAGGAGGTGGAGCGGGCCTTCCTCTACACCATCGGGGCCCTGGCCCGGGCGGCGGAAAGCCACGACGAGGACACGGGCAACCACATCGTGCGGGTCAACCGCTACGCCGAACTGGTGGCCCGGGCGCTGGGATGTGACGAGACCTTCATCAAGACCCTGGGCTATTCGGCCCAGATGCACGACGTGGGCAAGCTGCACATCCACCCCGACATCCTGCGCAAGCCGGCCCGGCTGACGCCGGAGGAATGGGCGGAGGTGAAGAAGCACACCTTGTACGGGGTGCGCATCCTGGGCGACGACCCCCGCCTGGCCATGGCCCGGGAGGTGGCCCTGAGCCACCACGAGCACTGGGACGGCACCGGCTATCCCTACGGGCTCAAGGGCCAGCACATCCCACTCTCCGGGCGCATCACCATGCTGGCCGACATCTACGACGCCCTGCGCAGCATCAGGCCCTACAAACCGGCCTTCGACCACGCCACGGCGGTGCGCATCATCACCAAGGGCGACGACCGGGTCAAACCCGAGCACTTCGATCCCCGGATCCTGGAGGCCTTCGGCGACTTGCACCAGGAGATCGAAGCCATCTTCCTGGAATTGCCCTCCACCGGGGACCAGCCCGGCCAGCCACCCCTGGCCGGCAGCCTGGGCCTGGGGCATTTCGGCTCCGGAAACGGCAAGGAGGGGTTCGGCTTCAAATGAAAACTTAGCCGGCGCGGGCCCGAACGCCGCCTCCTCGCTGCCGGCCAGGGCCGGCGGGGGCGGCGTGTCGCTGCCCAGACCCGCCCCGGTGGTCGAGACGAGCCAGGGGGCCCGTGATAGGAGGGCGCTCCGCAATCGGGACGCGGTCCTACTATAATCTGGAGGAGGAAGCATCATGAGCGAGATCAAGACCATCGGCGTGGTCGGCGCCGGCACCATGGGCAACGGCATCGCGCAACTGGCGGCCCAGATGGGCGCCAACGTCATCATGCGCGACATCAAGGACGATTTCGTCCAGCGCGGCATCAAGGCCATCGACAAGTTCCTGCAAAAGGGCGTCGAGCGCGGCAAGGTGAGCGAGGACCAGAAATCGGCGGTGCTGGGCCGTATCATCGGCACCACCGACATGGGCGAGCTGGCCAAGGCCGACTTCATCATCGAGGCCGTGATCGAGGACCTGGACCTCAAGAAACAGGTCTTCTCCCAGTTGGACGAGATCTGCCGGCCCGACGTGATCCTGGCCACCAACACCAGCTCCATGTCCATCACCCTGATCGCCGCCGCCACCAAGCGCCAGGACAAGGTGGTGGGCATGCACTTCTTCAACCCGGTGCCCCTGATGAAGCTGGTGGAGATCATCCGCGGCTTCGGCACCAGCGACGAGACCGTGGCCGTCACCACCGCCCTGGCCCAGAAGATGGGCAAGGAGACCGTGGAGGTGAAGGTGGACAGCCCCGGCTTCATCGTCAACCGCCTGATGATCCCCCACATGATCGAGGCGGTGAAGCTGCTGGAAGAGGGCGTGGCCACCAAGGAGGACATCGACAAGGCCATCAAGCTGGGCCTGAACTACCCCATGGGCCCCTTCGAGCTGATGGACTTCACCGGCATCGACATCTGCAAGTACGTGGCCGACTACTTCTACCTGGAGCTGAACAAGGAGCAGAAGTGGGCGGTGCCCACGGTGATGAAGAACCAGGTGCGCTCGGGCTTCGTGGGCCGCAAGAGCGGCAAGGGCTGGTACGACTACAACAAGTAGCCACCGGCCACGGGCAATGAACCAGGCGGGCCGGGGCCGTGGCTCCGGCCCGCTTTTCATGCGTCGAGCAGGGGAAAGGGATGAAGTCATGAAGGCCGAGGACGTGGGGCGGTTGCAGGATTTGTCCGGAGGGCTTCCGGGCCTGTGCCAGAGCTGGCTGGTGATGCGCGAGGCGCTCGCCGACATCCTGAGCTGCGCGCTGAGCCAGGAGATGGGCCAGGCCCAGCGCCTGGCCTTCATCACCAACCTGGCCCGCAGCGCCGGCGAGGCGGCGGATAGGGCATAAAATTATAACCTATTAGGTTAACTATATTGACTATCATATCAAATGGACATATCATTCAATAAGCGTCAACTGGCAAAAAGCTGCAACAGCCGCGAAGCTGCGATAAAGCGGTGGGGCGCAAACAACGCCAAAATTATCATGCAGCGCCTGAAAGAGCTAAGCAACGCTCCAAGTCTGGCGGAGGTCTGTCTCCTACCGGCCCCACGCTGCCACGAGTTGAAGGGCAAGCTTAAGGGACGGTTCGCAGTTGATGTACAACATCCTTTTCGCATGGTCTTCGTTCCCGACCATAATCCTCTCCCGTACCGGGATGATGGCGGCTTGGATTTGGAAAAAATCACAGCTATCGTCATCCTGAGCGTGGAGGACTATCATGGCTAAGTTTGAGAAAATTGCATACCAGCCTGATTACGCGGTCCCGCCGGGTGAAACCCTGCGCGAAACCATGCAAGCCCTTGGCATGTCGCAAATCCAATTGGCGGCCCGGACTGGTCTGTCGGCCAAAACCATCAACGGCATTGTTAATGGGAAAGAGGTCCTGACTCCGAAAACAGCCATCTTGTTGCAACGAGTGCTGGGCATCAAGGCCACCTTTTGGAACAATATGGAGGCCGACTACCGCGCCGCCTTGGCGGCGGAGGCCGAACAAGAATCATTGAAACGCTGGATTGGGTGGGCAAAAAGAATGCCCTATAAAATTCTTCAGCAAAGAGGGGTGCTGGGCGTAGATCTGCATGGGCAAAACTTGGTGTCTGGCTTGCTAGATTTTTTCGGAGTGAGCAGTCCCGAGACTTGGGATGCGATTTGGACAAGTCCGCAAGCGGCGTTTAGGTCATCTCCGGCGTTTCGTAGCGCTCCTGAGGCAGTCGCAGTTTGGTTGCGCCTGGGAGAATTGGCAAGTCAAGTAATAACCACAGGCACTTATTCTGAGAGCAAGCTTAAAGGGGCGGCAAAAGAAGCCCGAAGGCTAACCACCGCGACTCCTGATGTTTTTTGTCATAAGCTGGGAGAAATCTGCGCTGACGCTGGAGTGGCCTTGGTGTTTATTCCCGAGTTGCCCAAACTTCGGTTGTGCGGAGCATCCAGGTGGCTTACTCCGGATAAGGCCTTGATTCAGTTGAGCCTGCGCTATAAGCGAAACGATCAATTATGGTTTACTTTGTTTCATGAGATTGGACATCTACTATTGCATGGGAAAAAAGAGGTGTTTATTGACAGTGATACGTGCGGGCAAGAACGGAAGGAGCGTGAGGCTCATGCGTTTGCGGCGGAGACCCTAATCCCCACTAAAAAGCTCAGCGCGTTCTTGTCCAAATTGCAGGGCAAGCGCCCGACAAAGCCCCAAGTCATTGCCTTTGCCGAAGAGCTCGGAATTCATCCTGGAATAGTTGTAGGTAGACTTCAACACGACAAAATTATTGAATACAATCAGATGACAGACCTATTCCAGCGCGTGAAATGGAATTCTCTTAACTAACCGGTCACCTGGCCACCAGCACCTCGAACTCGTCCAGGGCCACCTCCTGGCCGCCCCAGCCGATGTGGCAGCGCCCGGCCACGGCCCGGCCGATATGCAGGCCGTCGCGATAGCGCCCCCGACAGACGCACATGGTCTGGCCCTGGGCCC
>JAIUYB010000044.1 GCA_020216625.1 Desulfarculus sp. | reverse complement strand
GTTTTCTGGTCTGGGGTTGCCTGACGGTGGTCATGGCTTCCCCATCGCCGGCCGCCGACGGGCCCCGGCGGCTCAGGCAAGGGGAGGGGCATTATCAGTTCGGCGAATGGGATCGGGCCCAACAGACCTTGAACCAGGCCCTGGCCGCCGGCGGCCTGAGTCCGGCCCAGCGGGCCAGAGCCTACTTCCACCTGGGATTGGTGGCCGAGGCCATGGGGGACCAGGCCGCGGCAGCGACCCACTTCTCGCAGGCTAAGGCGGCTGATCCCGGCTGGCGCCCGGCCCCGGGTGAGTTCCCGGCCACCACCGTGGCCCGATTCGAGCGGGCCCCAAACAACGGACAGGCGGGCGCGGAGGAGGCGGGGTCGGTTCGCCTGCCCGCGCCACCATCGCCTCCGGTCTCCGGCCCGGCGGCGCAATCGCCATCCGTCCAGACCGCTCGGGCCGACACCATCCGCGAGCAGGATATCCCCCCGACGGCTGAGCCGGTCCTCGAGCCAACCCCCGAACCGAGATTCGACCAGCAGGATCTGATCGAGAAGCGCCGCCAGGCCCGGTTGACCTTCGTGGAAGGAGTGGATCTTTTCAACGCTGGCCGCTACGCCGAGGCCGAACAACGCTTCCTGGCCTTCCTGGCGGTGTTTCCCGGCGACCCCGAGGGGAGCCGCTTCCTGCGGCTGACCCAGCGCACGCTGGCCAGCTTGCGCAGCGGCAGCCTGCGCGTCGCCAGTCGCCAGCCGGCCACGGTCTACCTGAACGGCCGACCGGTGGGCGAGACCCCCTTGGCCCTGGACAACCTGCCCCTGGGCCGCCACCTGGTGGAGGTGCGCGCCGGCGAGCTGAGCCAGAGCCAGGCCATCGAGATCAAGGGGGGCACCACCTCCAGCATCGAATTCGATCTGACCCGCCACGAGGTTCCGACCGAGGTCGTCCCCGCCGCCGGAGACGGCTATAGGCACCCGGTCCTGGGCTTTGCCCTGTTGCCGCCTCCCGGCTGGCGGGAGACGGAAAAGCCCGCCGAGGCCGACCTGAGGTTGGCTCCCGCCGGCGGCCAGGGTTACATCCAGATCGATTCCGTTTCCAGCGAGCGCCAACTGGACGTCGCCACCTACGCCCTGCTGTGGGAGGGGTCTTTCCTGGCCAAGGCCCGGCCCGGCACGCGACGCCTGACCAGCCAGGCGCGTGGCCTGGCCGCCGGCCCGGCCTGGCAGGCCGAATACCAGGACGACGAGGCCCGCACCATGGCGGTTTTCGTCAGCCGGCCCCAGCGCATGTATGTGTTGACCGGGGTGTGGGCCAACCAGGACCACGAGGCGATGCGCAACGCCTTCGCGGCGTTGGTGGAGAGCTTTCGCGCGCCCTAGATGGCCGGGCGCGGCGACGGAGCCGACCAAGGGCGCGCAACCGAGGGGATCGGGAGCTAGGCTCGCGATCCCCTCGGTCGCTGCTGGGAGGGGTGGCGAGTTAAATCGGCCTCGACCATGCGTCAGACTAAAAGCTGACTTGGTCCAGGCCCTTCAGGCCCAGGATCTCCCGCGCCTCGGCCGGGGTGGCGGGCTGGATGCCGAACTCCTTGGCGATGCGGATCAGCTTGGTCACCTGTTCGCCGCTGTTTTTGGCCAAGACGTTGCGCTCCAGGTAGAGGTTGTCCTCCAGGCCCACCCGGGCGTGGCCGCCCATCAACAGGGCGTGGGTGGTCATGGCGAACTGGAAGCGCCCGGCGGCGCAGACCGACCACTGGAAATCGCCGATCTGCTTGCGGGCGGTTTCCACCAGGAAAACCAGGTTCTCCACCGTGGCCGGGATGCCGCCCAGAATGCCCATCACGAACTGGAGATAGACCGGGGTCTGCACGATGCCGTTGGCGATGAGATGGGCCAGGTTGTTGATCATGCCGACGTCGTAGATCTCGAACTCGGGCTTGGTGCGGCTGGCGCGGAAGTGCTCCAGGAACTTGCGCATGGTGTAGAAGGTGTTGGGGAAGATGAAGTCCTCGGTGCCTTCCAGGTATTCCTTCTCCCACTCGTGCTTCCATTCGGGATAGTTCTTCACGATCTGGAAGAGGGCGAAGTTGAGCGAGCCGGCGTTGAGCGAGGCCAGCTCGGGCTTGAGATTGGCCACCACCCGCACCCGGTTCTCCACCGGCTCGCCCAGGCGGCCGCCGGTGGTGGTGCAGATCACGATGTCGCAGCGGCGTTTCACCTCCTCGGCCACCTGGCGGTAGATCTCCTGGTCGGCGTTGGGGCGTCCGGTTTCGGGCTCGCGCACGTGCAGGTGGGCCACCGCGCCGCCGGCCTGATAAACGCTCATGATGTCCTCGATGAGCTGCTCGGGCGTCACCGGCAGGTGGGGCGACATGGTGGGGGTGTGGATCGAGCCGGTGACGGCGCCGGTGATGATCGCCTTGGGTCCTCTGGCTGGGCTCATGGGTCGTTCCTCGTGTCAAAAGGCGTAAAGCTCGGGGTGGGCCCGGTATTCGGCCGCGAAGTCGGCGACCATCGCCTCCAGCGCGAAAGCCGGCTCCCAACCCCATTCGCGCCGGGCCGGGGAGTCGTCCAGGTCCAGGCGGCCGATTCCCTGGAGCAGTTGGCTGATGCCGGGGTCGGGCGCGAAATCCAGGTCGGCCCCTGGCACCTGGGCCCGCACCGCGTCGGCCAACTGGGCGGCGGTGTAGGCGGGGCGTTGGCCGGCGACGTTGTAAACCTTGGTTTTGATCTGGTCCGCCTTCGCCCGCCCCAGCAGCCAGAAGGCCCGGGCGGCGTCCTTGTAATAGAGAGTGGGACAGCGCGTCTCGGGCTCCACCGGAATCCGGTAGGCGCGTCCGGCCAAGGGGTGCTCGATGGCCCAGCAGTTATAGATGGACATGTGGGCCACCCGCGATCCCGGCCCCACCACCGAGGGCACCCGCAGACCCCGGAAGTCCAGCCCGAAGCGTCGGGCGTAGAAGCGGCCCTGCAGCTCGCTGAAAACCTTGCCCGCGCCGTACATCGAGGTTGGCCGTTGCAGGCTGTCGTCGGTGATGGTGTCGCCGGTCAGCCCCTCGGCATAGACCGCGATGCTGCTGGCGAAGACGCATCGCTCCACGCCCTCCAGCCGGCAGGCCTCGAACACATTGTAGGTGCCGGCCACGTTGATCTCGAAGGCGCCCCAGGGGTCGCGCTCCGAGGGCATGGAGAGCATGCCGCCCAGGTGATAAACCGTGCGCACGCCATGCTCGCGCACCGTGTTGAGCAGAACCGGCAGGTTGGTCAGCGATGCCGGCACATGGTGGTAGTGGGGCGCCAGTTCCAACAGGCGTCCGCGTGGCGGGGCCGGATCCAACAAGATGGGGCGGTGGCCATCGGCCACCAGGAGCCGGCAAAGCTCCGCGCCCAGGAATCCGGTCCCGCCGGTGATCAAGATGCTCATGCGCCCGCCTCCCGGGTCGGATTGGGGCCGCCCGCCCCGGGCCGGGGCGGGCGGATTGAAGGGTTATTTCTTGGCGAATCCCTTGCAGCCAGTCTCCTCGCAGGGCACGGAGACCTTCTCCGGCGCCACCATGGTGGCCGGACCGACGTAGGCATGCTTGAAATAGGGGTTGTTGGCCACGATCTCGGCGATCCAGACCGGCTGCTGCACCTGGTGGTCGCAGGCGCGCATGGTCCACTTGCCGGCCGGGCCGTCGTAGGTCAGGCCCTCCCAGGCCTTGATCACGTCGTCCACCTTGTCGCTGCCGGCCTTCTTCACCGCCTCGGCCCAGAACATGGTGGCGGTGTAGGCCTTGCCACGCAGCCAGGTGGGGTAGAAGCCGTTGGCCTGGGTGAAGCCCGCGATGAAGTCGGCGTTGGCCTGGCCGGGGATGGAGAGCATGTAGATCTCGGCGCTGACGCTGCCGATGACGGCCTCGTCGTCGGCCACGGCCTTGATCATCAGGTCGTCGTTAAGATAGTAGCCGGCGAACTTGGCCTTCAGCCCCAGGGGCCGCGCTTGCTTGAGCAACAGGGTCAGGTCGTTGCCCCAGTTGGAGGTGAAGACAATTTCGGCCCCGGAGCTGATGATCTGGCTGACGTAGGGCGCGAAGTCCTTGGTGCCCAGGGGATGCAGCACCTCGCCCACGATTTCGGCCTGGGGGTTGAGCTCCTTGAGCTTCTTGGTGAAGGCGGCCACGGCCTCCTTGCCGAAGGAATAGTCCTGGGCGATGCAGAAGACCTTCTTGAAGCCTTTCTGGGCCACCCAGTTGGCCAGGGCGTAGGACTGCATGTCGGTGCTGGCGCAGGTGCGGAAGAAGTTGCGGTTGCACTTGTCGCCGGTGAGGCTGGCCGCGGCCATGCCGTAGGTGAAGAACAGGGTGTTGTGCTTCTCGTTCAGGGCTTCCATGGCCCCGGCCACCGAGCTGCCGGTGCCGCCGCAGAAGTGGCGCACATCGTCCTGCATGATCAGCTTGGTGGCCTTGCGGGTGGCCACCGCCGGATTCAGCTCGCTGTCGACCAGGATGACCTCCAGCTTCTTGCCGTTGATGCCGCCCTTGGCGTTGATGACCTCGGCGGCGAATTTCACGCCCTCGGAATAGCGGTCTCCGATGTCCTTGAAGTTGCCCGACAGGGGCTCCATCACCGCCAGCTTGATGGTGTCGGCGGCTT
Organism: Desulfarculus sp.; assembly: GCA_020216625.1. GTDB lineage: Bacteria > Desulfobacterota > Desulfarculia > Desulfarculales > Desulfarculaceae > JACRDC01. Next base: position 5,566 of record JAIUYB010000044.1, on the reverse strand, counting down.
GGGCGCCGACCGCCAGCGCCAGACCCAGAGCCATGGCGAGGCTGATGATCGCGAACTTACGCATGGTTCCTCCCTTTCGTGAAATGCCCGACGAAAATACCCCTCAGACCTCCAGATACTTGCGACGCACCTCCTCGGCCGCCATCAGCGCCTGGCTGTCGCCCTTGAACACCATGCGTCCCTTGGACATGATGTAAAAGGCGTTGGCCAGTTTGAGGGCGGCCTTGAGGTTTTGCTCCACCATCAAGATGGTCATCCCCGCCAGGCTGATGGTGCGCAACATCTCCAGCACCGCTTCGGCCACCAGGGGCGCCAGGCCCTCGGTGGGTTCATCCACCAGCACCACCTCCGGATTGCCCATCAGGGTGCGGGCGATGGTCAGCATCTGCTGCTCCCCCCCGGAGAGGTGGCAGCCCTTGTTGTCGCGCCGTTCGGCCAGCCGGGGAAATGAATCCAGGATGCGCTCCACCGTCCAGGCCTGGCCGGACAGTCCCGGCCGCGTCCTTTGCCGCCCGATCAGGAGGTTCTCCATCACGGTGAGGCTGCTGAAGATGCGGCGCTCCTCGGGCACGAAGCCCAATCCTTGGCGAGCGATTTCGAAAGGCTGGCGACCGGCCAGCTCCTGGCCCTTCAGGCGCACGCTGCCGGCGCCCGGCCTCACCAGGCCCATGATCGACATCAGGGTGGTGGACTTGCCCACCCCGTTGCGCCCCAAGAGACAGACGAGTTGTCCCTGCTCCAGCTCCAGGTCCACCCCCTGCAGGACGTGGCTCTTGCCGTAATAGCTGTGCAGGCCCTTGACTTCCAGGATCATGCCCCCTCCTCGCCCAGATAGGCGTCCTTCACCCGCTGGTCGCAACGGATCGCCTCCGGCGCGTCGCAGGCCAGGATCACGCCGTAATGCAGCACCGCGATGCGGTCGGCCAGGGAGAAGACCACGTTCATGTCGTGCTCGATGATCACGCAGGCAATGTCTTGCGTGACCCGCTTGATCATGTTGGTGGCCTCTTCGGTTTCCTGACGGCTCATGCCGGCGGTGGGCTCGTCCAGCAGGATCAGGTCCGGTTTCAAGGCCAGGGTCACACCCAATTCCAGGGCTCGCTGCTGGCCATAGGCCAGCTCCTGCACCAGCGTGTCGCGAAACCCGAGCAACCCGACCCGCTCCAGGATCCGTTCGGCCTCGCCCACCAACTCATGGTCGCGCAGGGGCTCGCGCAGCAGGTGGTGGCGCAGCCCCCGGCGCGAGCGCACCCCGGCCAGCACGTTGTCCAGCACGCTGAGCTTCTGGAAAAGGTTGGTGATCTGGAACGAGCGGGACATGCCCCGCCGGGCCCGGGCGTGGGGGGCCAGGGCGTTGATGTTCTCTCCCTTGAACGCCACCTCGCCGGAGGAGGGCGGGAACTTGCCGCTGATGATGTTGAACAAGGTGGTCTTGCCCGCGCCGTTGGGCCCGATGATGGCCACCTTTTCCCGCTGACCCACCTCGAACTCGACCCCGGTCAGCACCTTGAGACCGGAGAAATCCTTCTTCAGATCCGTCACCCGCAGAATGCCCATGACCATCTCCCGACCAGCCGTGGCTATGGGGTCGTCTTGGCGCGAGCCAGGCGCGCGGCCAGTGTTTGTCCCAGCCCCGAGAGTCCTCCGGGCGCGAACATGACCATCACGATGAAGATCACGCCCATGATCAGCGGCCAGTTGTCCGTCAAGTTGCTGAGGAAGTCCTGGACATAGGTGTAGAAAAACGAGCCCAGCACCGGCCCCAGGAAGGTTCCCGTGCCGCCCAGGAAGGTCATCAACAGCACCTTGGTGGTCATGTCGATGCTCACCGCGTCCAGGGAGACAAAGGAATTCAGGATGGTGTAGAAAGAGCCGGCCAGACCGGCCAACGCCCCGGTGAAGACAAAAAGGATCAGGCGGGTGATGTTGGTGTTGTAGCCCAGAAAGCGCATCCGCTCCTCGTTCTCGCGCAGCAGCAACACCGAATGCCCCATGGCGGTGCGGGTGAAGCGCCAGCAGAAGAGCAGCGCGCCGCCCAGGATGATCAGGGTCAGGTAGTAGATATCCGGCCCGTTGCCGGGGTCCAGGACCGCCAGGCCCAGGTTGAGCTTGGGCAGGGCGATGTTGAGACCGTCGTCGCCTCCGGTGACGGTGTGCCACTTGACGCCGATGGCGAAGAACAGCGCGTTGAAGGCCAGCGTGAGCAGGGCGAAGGGCGTGCCCTTCACGCGCAGCAAGAGCAAGCCCACCACAAGACCCACCAGCAGGGTGGCCAGGGTGGCCAGGCCCACCGCGGCCATGATGGACAGCCCGCCGATCTGGTTAAGGGCCACGGCGGTGGTGAAGGCCCCCACCCCGAAAAACATGGCGTGGCCAAAGGAGAGCAGGCCGGCGTAGCCCAACAAGAGGTTGTAGCTCACCGCGTAGAGCGAGAAGATCACCGCCTCGGTGACCAGGCGCAGTTGATAGGGTGGCAGGAGATAGGGGGCCGCCAGCAGCGCCAGCACGGCGGCGATCACCCAGGCCATGATTTGCGGGCGCAGGGTTTTCATGATTTTTCCCCGAAAAGGCCCTCGGGCTTGAGCACCAGCACCAGGGCCATGAGCATGTAGATGAGCGCCAGCGAGAAATTGGGGAAGAGCAGCACCCCGAAGGATTGGAGCTGGCCGATGATGAAGGAGGCCAGCACCGCCCCGCCCAGGCTGCCCATGCCGCCCACCACGATCACCACGAAGGCGTCCACCAAAATCGCTCCGGCCATGCCCGGGAACACGCCCAGCAGCGGTCCGGCGGTGGCTCCGGCCAGGCCCGAGAGCGCCGCGCCCACCGCGAACACCCCCATGAAGACGTAGGGCACATTGATGCCCAGGGCGTTGACCATGGCGCTGTCATTGACCGCCGCCCGGACGATGATGCCGATGCGGGTCTTGTAGATGACCAGGGCCATGCCCAGGCCCAGGACCGCCGACAGGGCGAAGATGAACAGGCGGTAGACCGGGTAGACGATGCCGCCCAGATTGACGCTGGAGGCCAGGAAGCCGCCGATGGAGACCGCCTGGGGGTTGTTGCCCCAGATCCACTTCACCCCCTCCTGGATGATGTAGGCCAGGCCGAAGGTCAGGAGCAGTTCGTGGACATGGCCCAGGACGTGGACCTTGCGCAGGAGGAAGCGCTCCACCACCGCGCCCAGGACCAGGAGCAGCAGCGGGGCCACGACCAGGGTGAGCCAGAAGCTGCCGGTGTATTGGGCGATGGCCAGGGCGAAGTAGGCCCCCAACATGTAGAAGGACGCGTGGGCGAAGTTCAGCACGTTCATCATGCCAAACACCAGGGTCAGGCCCGAGGAAACCAGGAACAGCAAACCGGCGTAGGCCAGCCCATGGAGGAAAAACACGGCCAGGTCGTTCATGGTGTCATCTCCCGCCCCACGGTCCTCATGATTGATCCCTCGGCAGAACCTCGCGCAGAATCTTGAGCAACACCTTGTCCCGGTTGCCCACCACCGCGCGCAGACGCTCCGGAGTCCAGGCGTGGAAGCCCTGGCCAACCTTGGCCCCCAGGTGTCCGGCGCGGACCTTCTCTTCCAGCAGGGGGGAGGGCTCCTGGGCGCAGTCCAGTTCGGGCAACAGATCCCGATGGATGTCGCGGGTCAGGGCCAGACCGGCCAAGTCGGCGGTCTGCAGGGGGCCCAGGTAGGCCAGGCGCAAGCCAAAGCCGTAGCGGACCACCGCGTCCACGTCCTCGGGGCTGGCCACGCCGTGCTCCACCAGGGAGATGGCCTCCCGCCACAGGGCGTGCTGCATGCGGTTGCCCAAAAAGCCCGGCAGATCCTGGTTGACCCGCACCGGCTTCTTGCCCACCGCGGCCAAGAGGGCCATCACCGCGTCCATCACCGCGGGTTCGGTTTGCGGTCCCCGGATCACCTCCACGCAAGGCACCACCTGGGGCGGGTTCCAGAAGTGGGTGCCCACCACCCGGCCGGGGCGGCTCAGGCCCTGGGCGATCTTGCCGATGCTGATGGCCGAGGTGTTGCTGGCCAGGATGGTCTGGGCGCCGACCAGGCCCTCCATCTGGGTGAAGACCCGACGCTTGAGCTCCAGGTTTTCGCTGATGGCCTCGATCACCAGGTCCGCCCCCTGGCACAAGCTGGCCAGGTCGGGACAGAGCTGGATCCGGTCCAGCAGAGGCTGGACCTGCTCGGGCGCCATCAGGCCCAGTTCGAGAAAGGGGGCCAGGTTGGCGCGGATGCGCTCCAGGGCCGAGGCCAGGGCCTCGGAATCCTGGTCGTGGAGCCGGACCGGATGTCCCGCGCCGGCGAAGACCTGGGCGATGCCGTGACCCATGAGGCCCGCTCCCAGGATGGCGATGGTCTGCATGCTTGGCTCCGCAGTGGAAGGGGTGATTGGATCAGGGGACAAAGATCACCATCACGCACTTGACGTCCTGGTCGCCCACCGCCAGGCCGAGATGGGGAATGCCGGAATCGAAATAGATACAGTCGCCCTCCTCCACCAGGTATTCCTGGTCACCGTGGGTGAAGTGCATGGTGCCCTGGATCACGAGCATCATTTCCTCGCCCCGGTGCTGAAACATCGCCTTCTTGGTGTTATTGGCGGGGATGGTCAGCAGGTAGGGCTCCATGCGCTTGTTGGGATAGGCGTGGGCCAGGGTTTCGTAGGAATAGCCGAAGGCGGTGCCGCCCCGGGCCATCAACAGACGCTGATTTTTTTTGACCAGGGAGCAGGCGCTGTGGGGTTGCTGCTCGCCGAACAGCTCGGAGATGGTGGTGCCCAGGGCCTCGGCCAACACGACCAGGGTGGAGACCGGGGGGGCCTTGTCCGAGTTTTCCACTTTGGACAGATATCCCTTGGTGAAACCGGTTTTTTGGGCCAGCTTGTCCAGCGACAGACCCTGCGCCTGGCGCATTTCGCGGATGCGCTGGCCCAGCTTGTCCTCCGACAACATGCGTTCACCTCTCAGAGAGTCCGTCCCGGGCCGAATCCCTGGGTGGGGCTTCGGGTGGGGACTAAATTCCAAACAGGAAACTAAGTTTCCTGAAAAAGATTCATAATTAGAAAAATCTTTAATTATCAATAGTTGCAAAAACAAAACGCATTTCCAATTAGGAAACTAAACCATAGGTCACAAGTTTGTCAAGCGGTTTGTTGCCCCTGGCGGAACGGGATTCCGCTGGGCCGGGGGCAAGGCGGGCCGGATCTGGCGCCGGCCCAGAGTGCGGGAAGGGTGAATTGTCCTGCGTGATAAGTCAGATGACCGATCGCGGGTTGGGCTTGGGTCTGGGCCGGAGGTGGCGGCGCCGGTCGGGTCCGGAGCCGGAAAAGGCCGGCGAGGGCAACCGTCGGCGGCGCTCGTCCCGTGGCGGGGGTGGTCAGGGGCCGGTGGGCGGTCTATCGGCGACCCCGCCGGCCGGTACGGCGGCGCCGCCGGTCGGGTGGTCAGGCCCCGGCAGTGAAAAGCAGGCGCGGCCCGGCCTCCCGCGGGGTGGCGCAGCCGGTTAGCACCATGGTCTGACTGAGTTCATAGTGAATCTGCCGCAGATATTTGG
>JAIUYB010000043.1 GCA_020216625.1 Desulfarculus sp. | reverse complement strand
AGGCGGTGCGCCGATCATGGTGCGCATCAACGAAATCATCGACGCCATCAAGGAATACCACCCCCAGGCCGACGTGGGCGCGGTGATGAAGGCCTACGTCTTCTCGGCCAAGGTTCACGCCGGCCAGTTGCGCAAGTCCGGCGAGCCCTACCTCTCCCATCCCCTGGCCGTGGCCGCCCTGATGGCCGAGATGCACCTGGACGTGGCCAGCATCTGCGCCGCCCTGCTGCACGACACCGTGGAGGACACCACCGCCACCAAGGAGCAGATCCAGGAGCTTTTGGGTCCGGAGGTGGCGACCCTGGTGGACGGAGTGACCAAGATCAACCTGCTCTCGGCCCCGGCCAAGCAGCAGCGCCAGGCCGAATCCCTGCGCAAGATGATCCTGGCCATGGCCAGCGACATCCGGGTGCTCTTGCTCAAACTGGCCGACCGCCTGCACAACATGCGCACCCTGGGCTTCATGCCGATTGAGAAGCAACGGGCCATCGCCCAGGAAACACTGGATATTTACGCCCCAATGGCCCACCGCCTGGGGGTGCGGCGCTGGCAGGCCGAGCTGGAGGATCTGGCCCTCTACTACCTGGATCCCCAAACTTACCAGCGCATCAAGGAAGGGGTCGCCACCCGCAAGAGCGAGCGCGAGGCCTTCATCAGCGAGGTTAAGCAAACCCTGAAAACGGCCATGGAGGCCCACGGCCTGAGCTGCCGCGTGGATGGCCGGCCCAAGCATTTCTACAGCATCTACCAGAAGATGCTGCGCCGCGGGGTCGATATCGACGGCCTGTACGACCTGATCGCCTTCCGGGTGATCGTGGATTCGCTCAAGGATTGCTACGAGGCCCTGGGCCTGGTGCACAGCCTCTGGAAACCCATCCCGGGGCGCTTCCGCGACTACATCGGCATGCCCAAACCCAACATGTACCAGTCGCTGCACACCGCGGTGGTGGGTCCCATGGGCCAGCGCATGGAGGTGCAGATCCGCACCGAGGAGATGCACCGGGTGGCCGAGGAGGGCATCGCCGCCCACTGGCAGTACAAGGAGCAGGGCGGCAGCGACGAGGCCGAGGAGAAGCGTTTCTCCTGGCTGCGGCGGCTGTTGGAGTGGCAACGGGACCTGGAGGACCCCTCGGAGTACATGCAATCCCTGCGCATGGACCTCTACCCCGAGGAGATTTTCGTATTCACCCCCACCGGCGAGGTGAAGGAGCTGCCCCGGGGGGCCACCCCGGTGGACTTCGCCTACTCCATCCACACCGAGGTGGGCCACCAGTGCGTGGGGGCCAAGGTCAACGGCCGCATGGTGCCTTTGCGCCACGAGTTGTCCACCGGCGACCAGGTGGAGGTCATCACCCAGGCCAACCACGTGCCCAGCAAGGACTGGCTGAAGTTCGTGGTCAGCGGCCGGGCCCGCTCCAAGATCCGGGCCTTCATCCGCGACCAGGAGCGGGACCGGGCGGTGAGCCTGGGACGCGAGCTCCTGGACCGCGAATTGCGCAAGCACAACCTGACCCTGAACGCGGTGAGCAAGGACGGCCGCTTGGATCCGGTGGTGGCCGACTTCTCGTTCAAGGATCAGGATCATCTCTTGGCCGCCATCGCCTACGGCAAGATCAGCCCCCGCTTGGTCACCAACCGGGTGTTGCCCAAACCGGCCGAGCCGGAGCGCAAGCCCGGCATTCTGGAGCGCTCCCTGGCCCGGCTGCGCAGCAAGCGGCCGGTCAATGGCATCAAGGTCCGGGGCGAGGATGATGTCTTGATCCGTTTCGCCAAGTGCTGTGGTCCGTTGCGCGGCGATCCCATCGCGGGTTTCATCACCCGGGGCCGGGGAGTGAGCGTGCACCACGCCGACTGCCCGGTCCTGGCCTCGGTGGAGCCGGCCCGCCGGGTGGAGGTGGAGTGGGACTTTGCGCACGAGGACCTGCGCCCGGTGCGCATCCGGGTCGAAAGCAACAACCGCCAAGGTTTGCTGGCCGACCTGGCCCAGGCGCTTAAGGTGCGCAACATCAACATCACCGACGCCGACGCCCACGGGGGCGTGGCCACCTTCACCATCCAGGTGCGCGACGCCAAGCAGTTGGGCGAGGTGCTGGGCGACCTTAAGCGCATCAAGGGCGTGGATAACGTGCGACGGCTGATCGCCGATGGCTAAGGGCCGGGCGAGGCAAAAGCAAGGGAGGCCCGGCGGGCCTCCCTGATGCGATGCCGCAAAACTGACGGCGGGGGCTAGGCGGGCTTGACCACCTTGCCCGAGCGCAGGCAGCGGGTGCAGACCCGGATGCGGCGCACCTGACCGTTTTCCAGGCTGCGGACGCGCTGCAGATTGGGATTGAAGCGACGCTTGGTCTTGTTGTGGGCGTGGCTGACGTTGAAGCCCACCTGGGGGTGCTTGCCGCAGATCTCGCAGACCTGGCTCATGATAAACCTCCTGGCGCTATCGTGGGGCCCGCGAGCATCCGGGGCCGAACCATGCACTGTGACCGGGGAAATATACCGCCCCGCGCCACGCCTGGCAAGCCCCGTTTTCCCCGAAATTTACGGCCATAGCCGCCCGCCCCGCCCCCGCCTCGCCCCCCCCGCCCGGCGCGCCGCGGGGGCACACATCCCCGCGCCCCTTGACCATTCCCGCGCCCCATGGCATTATTACCAGGCTGAATCCATCCCTTTGGCCAGAAAACCCGTTGCCGAGGAGTTCGCTTGAGCCGTGACGATTTAATCCATCTGGAGGGCGAGGTCACCCGCACTCTGGGTGGCGGTCAGATGGAAGTGGTGACCGAACAAGGACACACCCTGCGCGCGGTGCTGTCCGGTCGCATGAAACGCTTCAAGATCAAGGTCCTGGTGGGGGATCGGGTGCGGGTCAGCGTCTCGCCCTACGACCTCACCCACGGTCTGATCACCTACCGGCTCAAGTAAGGCCTCTCCCCGGCGTCAACGCGCCGCCAGCCGGCCTTTTCCGCGGCCCATGTCCAGCCTCTCAGCCCGCTCGGCCCCCTAATCCGGCCGGGGCGGCGGGGTGCGTCCTCCGGTCAGGGGGTTGATGATCTCTCGCCGCGCCCGGGCCAAGAGCATCTCCGGGGCCAAGCCGCTGCCGGCCAGGTCCGTCAGCCGCTCCAGGGCCTGCCTGCCCCGCTCCCAGCCCAGCCGCCGCGCCTCCTCCACCCCGGCCCAGTCTCCGTCGCGGCCGAATTGCAGGATGGCCGCGTCCGCCTCCGGAAAGAGCAGGCGGGGGAAGCCGGCCAACCAGGCCGGGTAGAAGCCCAGGTTGCCCACCGCGCCGGCGGCGATGATCCGCGCCAGGCGCCCCCGGGGGCCGGTGTCGGCCAGCAGGTCCTTCACCCCCCGCACGAAGTGCTCCAAATCACTGGCCGGATATTGCTCCACGGCCCACAGCATCAGCTCCCGGGCCGCGTCACCGCTGTCGGCCTCGCCCAATTCGTGCCAGAGCACGGTGTCCTGCTCGCCCCGCAACAGGGGCTCGAAAACCTCCCAGGAAGGGTTGGCCAACAGATCCCGGCGGCGCAGGCCGTGACCGGCCAGGGCTAGTTCCAAGAACGGGGCCAGGCTGGCGCGGGGATCGGCCAGCTTGTCCCAGAGCAGGAAGCCCAGAGGCTCCCGGCGCAGGTAGATGCGGCCGTCCTGGCGCAGACCGGGCAGGAAGAAGATGTCGCGTCCCAGCTCCGCGCCGACGTAGCAGACCTCCTGGCCCTCCACCACCTGGCGGTTCTCCAGCCGACCCAGGAAAAAAACCGGCAACAGCCCCCCGGCCCGACCCGCGCCATAGACCAGGCCCTGACCCCTTAGGGCCGCGTTGACCCCGTCGCTGTCGAAGGGGTCGAAGTCCTGGCCGGGGAGGCTCAGGGGCTGGGGCTCCTCCTCCATGATCTCCAGCCAGAGATCCTCGCGCCGGCCCACCCACTCCAGGGCCGCGGCCGGCTCGGGTTCTTGCCAGGGCGGCAGGCCGTGCTCCCATTTGTAGAGGTTGCGCAGGCGCAGCAAGAGCCCGCAGAGCGAGAAACGCCCCGCCACCTCGGCGTCGGCCCGGCGGCAGTTGGCCAAGACCTGGCCGGCCAGGCCCCGCCAGGGCTCGGCCAGATCGGCGGCCGGATCAAGCATGGCCCTCGGTTCCGGGCTTTTGGCACAGATAAATATAGCGGTAGGCCGGCTCGCGGTTCTCCAGGGCGTAGTAGTTATGGTTGAAGAACTCGCTGATCTGGCCCCGAACCGCCTGGTCCTGGACGCCATACATCAACAGCATCATGGCGGTCCAGGATGGTAGGCAGGCGTTGGGCAGGCGTTGCCAGGCCAAGCCCAGGCGGTCCAGAATCGTCTCCACCAGGGCCGGATCTGGCAGGCCATGGGCGCGGTGCTGCTCCAGCCAGGGGCTGCCGGTGAGCCGCAACACCAGATCCTCGGCCGCCGCGGCCTGGGGCGCGGGAAAGCCCAGCACCACCGCTCGGGAGGCCACCCGGGCCAGCTCGGTCAGAAAGAACTCGCGCTCGTCCGGCGCCACATGCTCCAGCACGTCCAGGGCGCTGACCACCGGCACCGCGCCCTCGGCCCAAGGCAGGCCCTGGTCCGGCGGCCGGATGATTCGCTCGCAGGGGGTGACTCTATGGTCGGGCAGAAAGGCGGCGAAGGCGGCGTCGTGGGAGCCCACGTCCAGGACTTCCTGGCCGGGTTCCAAAGCCAGACCCCGGATCAGGTCCGCCGCGGCGCGGAAGCGTTGATAGCGGTCGAAGCCGATTTGGGCCAGCGACATCCGGGCCGCCTTTAGGGGGTGACGCTGAGGTCCATCACCATCTCGGTGTTCTGGTGCAGGCGGGCCACTTGGCGGTAGCGGTTGACCACCCGCCGGGGCCAGGTGCGCTCTTCCTCGGTCAGCTCGCGCTTGACCTTGGCCGGCACCCCCAGGGCCATCACCCCGGGGGGAATGACCTGGCCGGGGCTGACCACGCTGCCCGCTCCGATGATGGAGCCCGCGCCCACCACGCAGCGGTCCAGGAGCACCGCGCCGTTGCCGATCAGGCAGCCGTCCTCCACTCGGCAGGAGTGCAGCACCACCCGGTGGCCCACCACCACGTCCGCGCCCACCCAGGTGCCGTCGCCGCGATGGGCCACGTGGACCACGCTGCCGTCCTGGATGTTGCTGCGCGCGCCCACCCGGATCCAGTTGATGTCGGCGCGCAGCACCGCCTGGTACCAGACGCTGGCCTCCTCGGCCAGCTCCACATCTCCCAGGACCACCGCTCCCGGGGCCACGAAGGCGTGGGGATGGATGCGCGGCTCGCGCCCGTTGACCTTGCCGATCATGACTGCTCCCAAGGTGATCACGGTCTGATGGCCAAGATACACCCGCCATCCGGACCGGGCAAGCCGGCGTCGGCCGGCCTTGACAGGAGCCGGCCCAGGTTCTAACCTTGGGGACGACAAATTTTATTCCGTTTTCGCCTGGAGTTAGCACATGGGCGCCGCCCGGAAGCTGGGCCTGTTACTCATCCTGTTGCTGCTGGTGTTGGTGGTTGGAGCGCTGTTGCTGGTCTGGCCGCGCCTGGAAGGCCAGCCGCCCACCATCTCCTTGCCTCAAACCCCCACCCATCTGGGCCGGGCCAACACCCTGGAGATCACCGCCAAGGACGCCGAGACCGGCCTGTCGCGCTTGAAAGTGACTCTGACCCAGAACAACAAGGAGGTCAGCCTGCTGGACAAACAGCTAGGCTCGGGCGGGCTGTGGGCGAAGGGTCCGGCGGATGTCACCGAAAAGGTGGAGGTCAAGGCCCTGGAGTTGGGTTTCGCCCAGGGTCCGGCCACCCTGACCATCGAGGTCCGCGATTGCTCCCTGCAGGGCTGGTTCCACGGCAATCTCGCCCGCCAAGTCTATGACCTGAACATCGACACCGTGCCGCCCAGGGTGACGGTGCTCAGCCGCACCATCCACCTCAATCGGGGCGGAGTGGGTCTGGCCATCTACAAGGTCAGCGAGCCGACCTCCCGCGACGGCGTCCAGGTGGGCAAGCGTTTCTTCAGGGCCTATGCGCCCTGGCCCCAGGACCCCTTGGCGCGCCTGGCCTTCTTCGCCTTTGCCGACGACGAGGACAAGGGCGCGCCGATCAAGATCACGGTGGAGGACCTGGCCGGCAACCCGGCCACGGCCAGCCTGATGGTGCGCTTGAAATGGAAGGAATTCCGCGACGACAGCCTCAACCTGAGCAACAATTTCCTCGAAACCCTGGCCCCGCGCTTCCTTGGCGAGGCTCCGCCGGACCGCCAGAGCCCGCTGCAGGTTTTCACCTGGGTCAACGAGAACCTGCGCCAGGAAAATCACGCCCGCTTGGACCAGGCGGTGCGCGTCAGCCAACCCTATCAACTCTGGGAGCAGCAGCCTTTCCTCCGTCCCATGGGCAAACCCATGGCCGGTTTCGCCGAGCGGCGCACCTATCTCTATGAAGGCAAGCCGGTCAGCCGCTCCACCCACTTGGGCGTGGACCTGGCCGACGTGGCCATGAGTCCCATCCCGGCCACCGCCAACGGGGTGGTGGTCTTCGCCGGCCCCTTGGGCATCTACGGCAACTGCGTGATCCTGGACCATGGTCTGGGGGTTCACTCCCTGTATGGCCACCTTTCGGCCCTGGCGGTGCAGGTGGGCCAGAAGGTGGCGGCCAACGAGGTGTTGGGCCGCTCCGGGGCCACCGGTCTGGCCCTGGGCGACCACCTGCACTATTCGGTCCTGGTGGGCGGGGTCTTTGTCTCTCCCACCGAGTGGTGGGACCCGCATTGGTTCCAGGATAACGTGGACTTGCGTTATCAGGAGGCGGGCCTGCCCCGGCCCACCGCCCCCCGCCCCTAGGCGGGGCCCTGGTTGAAAATCCGGAGGCCATGCGGCCCTCCGGTGCGGCGCGATCATGGGCGGAGGCGAGATGCCGGTTCTGCGCCAGGCCCTCTGCGGATTGGCCTGCCTGCTTCTAGCGGGTTGCGCGGCGGTGTCCGCCCCGACAGACCCCGCGGTCCCCGCCGTCCCGACCCCGGGAACGGTCCTGGCCCCGCCCGCGACCGCCCCCCTCTCCCCGGATCAGCAAGCGCTGCGCCTGGCCGCGGCCCGGGTGGTGCTGGTGGGCGAGACCCACGATCACCCGGGCCATCACGCCATCCAGATGGACTTCCTGCGTCGGATGGTGGAACAGGGGTCCCCCCTGGTGGTGGGGGTGGAGTGGCTGGACGCCAGCGCCCAGCCGGCCTGCGACGCCCTGAGCGCCGGACGGATCGACCTCGCCCAGTTCGCGGAAATGGTGGACTGGTCCGCCAGTTGGGGCTATCCTCTGGAATTGTATGCGCCTATCCTGGAATACATCCGGGAGCGAGGTTTGCCCCTGCTGGCGCTGAACGCCCCGGTGGCGGTGGTGCGCCAGGTGGCGCGCCAGGGCCTGGCCTCGCTGGCGGCCGATCAGCGCGCGCGCCTGGCCCCGGCCCTGGATCTGGACGACCCCGCCTACCGGGAGATGGTGGCGAGCCAGTTCGCTGGACACGGGGTCAGCGGCGAGGCGGCGGAAAACTTCTTCGTGGCCCAGGTGGCCCGTGACGAGACCATGGCCCACCGTTTGGCCCAGGCCCTGGAGCCTTGGCCGGATTCAGGCCGGCGCGGGATAGTGTTGGTGGGCTCGGGGCACTTCCTGCACGGTCAGGGTCTGCCGCCCCGCCTGGCTCGACGCCTGCCCGGGGCCGGGCTGTTGACCGTGCTGCCGGTGGAGCCGGAGTTGGCCGCCCAGGCCGGGCTGATGAGCCCCCAGCGGCCGCCGTCGGATTGGCTGGTGGTCTCCACCCCGGCCCCGCCCCGCCCCCCCCGCCTGGGGGTGATCGTCAAGCCCCTGGACGGAGGTCTGTTGGTGGAGCGGGTTCTGCCCGGCGGCGCGGCCCAAAGGGCCGGCATCCAGGCCGGAGACCGGCTGGTGTCCGTGGACGGACGGCCGCTGGCCAGCCCCAAGGACATCCATGACGCGATCAAGGACCAGGCCACGGCCCCCCACCGCTATCTGGTGGAGCGGGGGGGCCAACGGCTGGAGATAGCCATCGCCTTGGAGGCCGCGCCCCCCGCCGGGAAGGCCCCCGCGGCGCCCCATCCTGACCGCCGAGCGGAGTGATCGATGGACATAGCCACCATAGGCGGGATTTTCCTGGGCGTGGTCCTCATTTTCGGCGCCATCATCCTGGGCGGCGACTTGACCACCTTCATCAACGTGCCCAGCATCATGATCGTGGTGGGCGGCACCCTGGCCTCCACCCTGATCACCTTTCCCCTGCGCGACGTGGGCCTGGCCTTCCAGATGGCCAAGCAGGTCTTCGCCCAGCGCAAGGTGGATCCCAACGACGTGGTGCGGGTGATCATCACCGTGGCCAACCTCTCCCGCCGCCAGGGCCTGGTGGCCCTGTCCAAGGTGCGCACCGACAACCAGATTTTCAAGAAGGCGTTGAACCTCATCGCCGACGGCGCGGCCGAGGACATGATCCGCCAGACCCTGAACATCGAGATCGAGGCCCTCAAGCAGCGCCGGGCGGTGGCCCAGGACGTCTTTCGCAAGATGGGGGCCTACGCCCCGGCCTTCGGCATGCTGGGCACCCTGATCGGTCTGATCCAGATGCTGCGCTCCATGAGCACTCCCGATTCCATCGGTCCGGGCATGGCGGTGGCGCTCATCACCACCTTCTACGGCTCCATGCTCTCCTCGCTGATCTTCCTGCCCATCGCCGGCAAACTCAAAAGCCGCACCAACGAGGAGCTGGCCAACCTTTCGATCATATTCCAGGGGGCGCTATCGATTCTGGAGAACAACAACCCCCTGCTAATCTACGAAAAGCTCAGCTCCTTCATCCCGCCGCGTCTGCGCGACGCCTACGATCCCACCCGGACCAAGGACGACAAGGGCAATGGATGATCCGGTCAAGAGCCTGACCGCCTCCGACGAGGTTGAGGACGACGAGATCGGCCAATGGCTGGTGACCTATGCCGACATGGTCACCTTGCTGCTGACCTTTTTCGTCCTCCTGGTGGCCCTGGCCAACTTCGACACTCGCAAGTACGAGGCGGTGGTGGATTCGATCCAGAACACCTTCGGCAAGCTGGACGCCCCCCGCGGCGACCTGGGCCGGCTGGAGCTGACCCGGACCATGCCCCGGTCCCTGGACCAGCTCACGGGCTTGGAGGAGGAGCCGCTGCTGGAGGACATCCAGCAGATGATCAAGCGCAAGAACATCGAGGACAGCGTGCGGGTGACCACCCAGGGCAACCTGGTGATCCTGGAGGTCAAGGGCCAGACCATGTTCGACAGCGGACAGGCCGTGCTCAAAAACGAGGCCCTGCCCCTCCTGGACCAGATCGCCGGCATCGTGCGCTCCTATCCGGATTATGTCCTGCACGTGAAAGGGCACACCGATCCGCGTCCCATCAGCTCGCCCAAGTTCGAGACCAACTGGGAGCTGAGCGCCTTGCGGGCCACGGCGGTGCTGCGCTATCTCATCTCCAAGGGCATCGCCCCCAAGCGGATGACGGCCACCGGCTATGCCGACACCGAGCCGTTGGTGCCCAACACCAGTGAAGAAAACATGGCCAAGAACAGGAGGGTGGAGTTTGTTCTGGAAAAAAAAGAAATCCAGCAAGCCCGCTGACCCGTTCGGGTTGCGGTTCGACGAGGGGCCGCGTTACTACTTCCGCGTGCGTCCCGCACCCTCGGCGCCGGTCTATTTCCAGATCGGGGGCCGCCGGCACCAGGTCTACGACATCAGCGCCGGCGGGCTGGCGTTGTGGGCGCCGGACCTGATCCAGGGTCAGAACGTCAGCGGATTGCTGCACCTGCCCACCTGCGGTCACCCCTTGCCCCTGATCCTTTCGGTGCGCAACGTGGGGCCGGAGGGGCTGGTGGGCGGGCAGTTCGCCAAGATCCGCGACGAGGACCGCGAATTCATCCACCTCTACGTCCTGCAACGCCAGAAGGACGAGATCGCCGAACAGCGCGGCGGCGTGGCGGTGCCCAGCGAACCCGGGAAATGAGGCGGGCGGGCCTGGCGATGGGCGTTGCCAACCTGGCGACCATTTGCTATTTGTAATTATGTTACACTAAAAAATGTTAACCAGTTGCGTAGTTACTAACGAAAATACCAGGCCGGTTTTCCGACCTGGTTCAATCTGGCTGGAAGGAGCCCCTAAATGGATTTGACGTTGCGCCAACAGGGTGATGTGGCTCAAATCGAGGTGGTTGGCAGCATTGACGAGCGCGGGGCCGAGGAGCTCAAGCGCCGTTTCCTGGAACTGGACATCTCCGCCCTGAAGGAAGTGGTCTTCAACTTTA
>JAIUYB010000042.1 GCA_020216625.1 Desulfarculus sp. | reverse complement strand
TATATGGGGAGCGCCAGCAGTACCATGCCACGCCCAGAAAGCCCCGTCACCGCCCTGATGCGCGGCCTAAGGATCATGGAAACCTTCGGCAAACGCGGATTCACCCTCTCTTTGGCCGAGGTGGCCCAGGATCTCAAGCTGCCCAAATCCACCGCCTTCCGCCTGCTCAATACCCTGGTCGGCATGGGCTACGTGGTCCAGCCCATCAAGGGCGGCCCCTACAGCCTGGGGCCGGCCGCCTTGCGTCTGGGCTACGCGGTGTTGGATGGCCTGGAGGTACGCGAGGCCGCCCTGCCCCACCTGGAGGCCCTGTTCGTGCAAGTGGGCGGTCATGTCAACCTCAACCTCTTCGATCAGGGCCGCCAGGAAATCATCTCCGTGGCCCGCTTCAGCCAGCGCGAGATTCTGAGCCTCAACCTCAGCGTCGGCAGCCGCCTGCCGGTCTACAACTCCACCAGCGGCAGGGTGTTGACCGCCTTTTTGCCCGAGGAACAGCGCCGCGAGCTCCTGAAGCGCCTGTTGACCGACCCCGAGGCCAAGTCTTGGCTGCAAAGCCGCGAGGTGGACCTGGAAGAGGTCTGGGAACAGGTGCGCCAGCAGGGCTACGCGGTGGTGGACGGCGAATACCTTCCGGAGCTGTTCGCGGTGGGTGCGCCGGTGATCGCCGGCGACGGTCAGGTGGAGGCCGCCGTCAGCGTGGCCCTGTTGCGCCGGGGACAGACCCGCCAGGAGATACTGGACCGGGTGCTGGAGCCCCTGCTCACCTGCACCAGCGGCATTGGCGCCGTGCTGGGGGGACACCGCATCGTCAGTTGAGTTTCCGGCTTGACATCTGACTAGACCAACGTATAGTGTAGATCAGATGACCTTACCCGGAGAAGCACGATGACGCGCGGACTCACGGATCGCCAGTCTCAGGTGTTGGAATTCATACAGCAATTCCTCGGGGAGCAAGGCTACCCCCCCACCGTGCGCGAGGTGGCGGCCCGTTTCGGCTTCCGTTCGCCCCGGGCGGCCCACGACCACATGAAGGCGCTCGAAAAAAAGGGTTTCCTGCGCTCGGAGCCCGGCCTGCCCCGCGCCCTGAACATCATCGGCCCTCCGCGCGGCATCCCGGTGCTGGGCAGCATCGCCGCCGGCGCGCCGATCCTGGCGGTGGAGGAGGCCGAGGAGCACCTGGACCTGGAGGCCGACTTCTTTGGCTCCGGCCGCTTTTTCGCCCTCAAGGTCCGGGGCGAGTCCATGATCGACGACCACATCCAGGACGGCGACCTGGTCATCATCCGCTCCCAGGACCAGGCCCGGCCCGGCGAGGTGGTGGCGGTGCTCATCGACGACGAGGTCACCCTCAAGCACTTCCACCCGGTCAAGGACGGCGTGGAGCTGCGGGCCGCCAATCCGGCGGTGCCCACCCTAAAGGTCGGCGCGGACCGCCCCTTACGCATCCTGGGCGTCATGGCCGGCCTGGTCCGCCGCTCCTAGCCGCCCGCCCGGGGACTGGGCGCTCCGTAGGCGCCCGTCGCGGCACGTGACCCCGCGGCGGCCAGCCAGGGCCAGAGACCCAGCCCGGTCAGGGCCAGACCCACGTGGGCCCACCACAGCCAGTGCAGGGCGCGGTCCGAGGGTCCGCCCCAGGCCCAGAATTGGCTCAGCCACCATCCCAAGGGCTCCCAGCCGGCGCCGTCGGGGCGCAAGGCGGCCAGACGGCCGGCCTCCAGGAGCAAACCACTGAGTAGGGTCAGCAGGGTGAGGATCAGCAGCAGCCAGGGACCGGCACGGCGAGGGTTGCGGGCCAGGGCGCAGAGCAGGGTTGCGATCAGGGCCAGGCCGGCGGCCAGGTCCAGGCTGAGAGCGAAGTCAGCATAGAGACCGCCGGAGAGAAAGGGAACCAGCCGGTGCAGGTTCCAGAGCAGGCTGCCCAGGGCCAGCAACCCCAGGCCCGCCAGCAGGAGCCAACCGGCCAGGCGGCCCAGGATCCCCCGGAAGGGCCAAGGCCGCCAGGCCGAACGGCCCCGAACGCGCAGCCCGGCCAGGCAGGAGGCCAGGGCGGCGGCGGCCAGGGGCCAGAGCAGCCAGAGGTGTTGCGGACCGAAGAAGGCGGAGCGGGGGGAGGGCAGGGTCATGCCCCTACCAGTCCTGCCCCGCCTCGATCAGGATTTGGGCCACCCTCTGCGCGTCCTCGGGGCGGTCCACTTCCGGGGAGTCGTGGGGCACCACCACGCAGCGGATGCGCTGGTTGTGCTCCAGGGCCCGGAGCTGCTCCAGCTTTTCGATCTCCTCCAGCCGGCCGCTGGGCAGTTTGGAAAAAAGCTCCAGGAAGGCGGCCCGGAAGATGTAGACCCCCAGGTGCTTGAGGTGTTGACAGGGGCCGCCGTCGCGATTGTGGGGCACGGCCGCGCGCGAGAAGTACAGGGCGTCGCCGTGGGCGTCCAGCACCGCCTTGACGTGGTTGGGATCGTGCAGCTCCTCGGGGCGGGTGATGGGAGTCACCGGGGTGGACATGCCCAGGGTGGCGTCGTCGAGTAGGGGCTGGGCGGTGAGGCTGATCACCTCCGGCGGCAACAGCGGCTGATCGCCCTGGACGTTGACCACCAGGTCCGCCGGCGGCACCTGGAGCAGCCGGGCGGCGGCGGCGGCGCGGTCGCTGCCGCTGCGTAGGGCGCTGTCGGTCATCACCGCCCGGCCGCCGAAGGCCTCCACCGCCTGGGCGATGCGCTCGTCGTCGGTGGCCACCGTCACCGAGGCCACTCCGGCGGCCTTGCCGGCCCGGTCCATGACGTGCTGGATCATGGGCCGGCCGTTGATGTTGACCAGGGGCTTGCCCGGGAAGCGGCTGCTGCCGTAGCGGGCGGGAATGATCACGTGCAGGGCCATTGGTTTGTCACCCCAGGACGGTTTTGGGCTTTGGCTTGGTTATGCGAAGGCCGGCCGGGCAATACCCAGCCGGCCCCTCTGGGATAGTAGCACCAGGCTCACAGCATCTCCACCACCTTGTGGGCGAAGGCCGAGCAGGAAAGTTCGTTGGAGCCGGGGATCTGGCGGGCCAGGTCATAGGTGACCTGGCCGGAGCGCACCGCGCGGCTGATGGCCGGGGCGATCAGCTCGGCGGCCTCCACCCAGCCCAGGTGCTCCAGGAGCATGGCCCCGGAGAGCACCACCGAACAGGGGTTGACCTTGTCCTGACCGGCGTACTTGGGGGCCGAGCCGTGGGTGGCCTCGAAGACGGCGCAGGCGTCGCCGATGTTGGCCCCGGGGGCCATGCCCAACCCGCCCACCTGGGCGGCCAGGGCGTCGGAGATGTAGTCGCCGTTCAAGTTCGGCAGGGCCAGCACCGAGAACTCCTCGGGGCGCAACAGGGCCTGCTGGAACATGTTGTCGGCGATGCGGTCCTTGATCACCACCTGGCCCGGGCCGGGCTGTTGATCCTCGCTGATCAGGCGGCCGGGATATTCCTCCCGGGCCAGCTCGTAGCCCCAGTCGCGGAAGGCGCCCTCGGTGAACTTCTGGATGTTGCCCTTGTGCACCAGGGTCACGCTGGTCCGCCCCCGGGCCAGGGCGTAATCGATGGCCCGGCGGATCAGGCGCTTGCTGCCAAAGGCGCTCATGGGCTTGATGCCGATGGCCGCCTCGGGGCGGATGTTGGTGCCCAGCTCGCCGTTCAAAAAGCCGATGACCTTCCGCGCCTGGTCCGAGCCTGCCGGCCACTCGATGCCGGCGTAGACGTCCTCGGTGTTCTCGCGGAAGACCACCATGTCCACCCGCTCGGGATGCTTGACCGGGCTGGGCACCCCGGGGATGTAGCGCACCGGGCGCACGCAGCAATAGAGGTCCAGGCGCTGGCGCAGGGTGACGTTGATGGAGCGGAAGCCGCCGCCCACCGGGGTGGTCAGGGGGCCCTTGATGGCCACCTTGAGGTCGGCGATGGCGTCCACGGTGTAGTCGGGCAGGATGTCGCCGCTGGTGGCCAGGGCCTTCTCGCCGGCCAGCAACTCCACCCAGGCCACGGCCCGGCGTCCGCCGTAGGCCCTGGCCACCGCCGCGTCCAGGATCAGGCGGGCGGCGCGCCAGATGTCCGGGCCGGTGCCGTCGCCCTCGATGAAACCCACCGCCGGGCGGTCGGGCACCATCAGGCGACCACTGGCGTCCTGATCGATGGGCTGGGCGTCCGGGGGCAGCTTGCTGAGGATGTCGGTCAGCGGGCTCACGACGGATCTTCCTCCTTGGTGATGGTCTGCCGGTACTGGGCCAGGAATTCCTGGTGCGTGGCCTCGGGGTTGAGGCCGGGGCAGATCAGCTTGGCCTCGTTGAAGGCGCCGGGGTCCTGGAGCAGGGCCGGGAAATAGGGCCAGGCCCGGCAGATGGCCGGCTTGGCGGCGTGGATCAGGCAGCCCTCCGGCCCCAGCAGAACGCAACGGCCGTCCTCGCCGCAACGGATGGCCCACTGTCCCTGCTCGGGGCGGCAATAGCGGGTTTTGAACTCATCCGGGGTCAGTCCCAGGATGGCGGCCGCGGCGGGCACGCCCTCCTCGGGCAGGCGGATGCCGCCCTCTCCGGTGCAGCATTGGTTGCAGCGTTGGCAGGCGAAGGCCGGCCGGGTCATGACGACTCTCCTCGGGCGATAATCCGGTGCGCGGCGGGCGTGATGCGTGCCGAGGAAATTACACTGGCCGGCCGTGGCGCGCAAGTCCCGGAACCGGCGATCGATCCGTTCGCCTGGCCGCGGGGCGGTCCCTGGCCGCCGCCGAACCGGGCTCCGCGCAATGACCCCAGCTCCGCGTGTTCCATCAATAGCCGGTGGTGAAACGGGGCCAGGTTCGACCCACCCCCAGCGCAGAAAACCGCGCCCCGCGGTTTTCCGCCACTTTTTTCGGAAGGGGGGCGGGGGAACCATTTTTGCGCAGCAAAAAGGGTTCCCCCGCATTTTCTTACCCCGCCCCTCAGGCCTCGGGGAAAAGCTCGGCGGCCCGTTCGCGCAGCTTGTATTTCTGAATCTTGCCGCTGGCGGTGAGGGGGTAGCTTTCGACGAAGGTGACGTAGCGGGGAATCTTGTAGCGGCTGATCTGGCCGCGGCAGAAGTCGCGCACGTCTTCGGGGGGGTAGGAATAGCCGGGCTTGAGAATGATGAAGGCCCCGACCTCCTCGCCGTATTTCTGGCTGGGCACGCCCACCACCTGGACGTCGCTGACGCCCTCCAGGCGGTAGAGGAACTCCTCGATCTCGCGGGGATAGACGTTCTCGCCGCCCCGGATGATCATGTCCTTGTGCCGGCCGGTGATGGCCAGGTAGCCGTCGGCGTCCATCACCCCCAGGTCGCCTGAGTGCAGCCAGCCCTCGGCGTCGATGGCGGCGGCGGTGGCCTCGGGCATCTTGTAGTAGCCCTTCATGACGCTGTAGCCGCGGCAGCAGACCTCGCCCTGGACCCCGGGGGGGGCCACCTGATTGGTCTCCACGTCCACCACCCGCACCTCGATGCCGGGCAGGGCGCGGCCCACGCTCTGGGTGCGGCGGACGATGTCGTCCTCGGGCCGGGTCTGGGTCATGACCGGGCTGTTCTCGGTCAGGCCGTAGGCGATGGTGATCTCGCTGAGATTCATGCGCTCGATGGCCTGCTCCATGACCCGGACCGGGCAGGGGGAGCCGGCCATGATGCCGGTGCGCAGGCTGGAGAAGTCGAACTTGGGGAAGAGCTTGTGCTCCAGCACGGCGATGAACATGGTGGGCACGCCATAGAGGGCGGTGCAGCGCTCCTCCTCGATGGAGGTCATGACCTGCACCGGGTCGAACTCCTCCAGGATCACCAGGCCGGAATGGTGGTTGACGGCGGCCATCACTCCCAGCACGCAGCCGAAGCAGTGGAACAGGGGCACCGGCAGGCAGATGCGGTCGTCGGGGCCCAGACGTTGGCAGTCGCCGATGAAAAAGCCGTTGTTGCCGATGTTGTGGTGGGAGAGCATCACGCCCTTGGGGAACCCGGTGGTCCCGGAGGTGTATTGCATGTTCACCACGTCGTGGCAGGAGAGCTGGGCCTGGCGGGCGGCGTAGTCGGCGTCGCTGGTCATGGCGGCCAGGGAGAGGATCTCGGGGATGGAGTACATGCCCCGGTGCTTTTCCTGACCCAGGAAGATGACCCGCTTCAGGCGGGGGAAGCGCTTGCTGACCAGATGGCCGCGCTCCTGGGTCTTGAGCTCGGGCACCAGATCGTAGATGGTGCGCACATAATCGGTGTCGCGGAAGCCGTCGATGAGGACGATGTTCTCGGCGTCCGACTGCTGGAGCAGGTATTCCAGCTCGGCGGTCTTGTAGTGGGTGTTGACCGTGAGCAGGATGGCGCCGATCTTGGCGGTGGCGAATTGCAGGGCCACCCAGTAGGGCACGTTGGTGGCCCAGATGGCGACCTTCTCGCCCTTGGCCACGCCCAGGGCCATCAGGCCCTTGGCCAGCTGGTCCACCACCTGGCCGAACTCGCGGTAGGTCAGGCGCAGGCCGCGGTCCACGTAGGCCACGGCCAGGTTGTCCGGGTGGTCGGCGATGGCCTGGTCCAGGATCTGGCCCAGGGTGAGCTCGCGGATTTGGGGATGGCTGGTCATGTCCACACCTCTCGCCGGATGGGGGCCGGCGCGCCCGTCCCGGGCGCTCAACGCGGGCCGGGGACGGGGCCGGATTGCCAATTGGTTGGGCGGATCAAGGGCCGGCGGGCCGGCTATTCCGGGATGTAGAGCACGGCGTAGATCTCGGCCGGCTCCTCGCCGTGGCAACCCAGGTGGTGGGGCACCACCGAGTTGTAGTAGAGGCTGTCGCCCGGTCCCAGGATGCTGGTCTGCTGGCCGTAGACCAGCTCGATCCGGCCGGAGATGACCACGATGAACTCCTCGCCCTCGTGGGAGGAGAGGGTCTTCTCGCGGCCGGATTCGGGCAGCACCTGCACGTAGAAGGGCTCCATGTGCCGGTCGCTCTTGCCCCGGCCCAGGGAGTAGAAGCGCAGGTCCTCGGGCTTGTCCTTGCCCTTGTGGGTGATGAGTTGTTCGCTGCGCTCGGCGGCCTTGACGATCAGGGGGTCGGCGCTGACCCGGTCGTCCAGGAAGGTGCCCAGGCGGGTGCCCAGGGCGCGGGCGATCTTGAGCAGGGGGCCCAGGGAGGGATAGAGCCCCTCCTGCTCCACGGCGGTCAGAAAGGCCTGGTCCAAGCCGGTGCGCTGGGCCAGGTCGTCCAGGCCCAGGCCTTGTTTCTCACGAAAGCGCTTGATGCGGGTCCCCACGTCGTTGTGCATGCTCGACTCCCTGCTGCTTTCGGCCGGCCAAAACCCGGCCAATGGCGACAGGGGCGGCCGGGGAGGGGGCCCGGCCGGTTCACTTGCTGGATTTGCCCTCCTTGGGGGCGCTCTTGGCCGCCGGTTTGGCGTCCTTGGCCGGTGCGGCCTCGGCCTTGTCGGGCTTGGGATTGATCTTGATCAGCTCCACCTCGAAGATCAGGGTGGCGTTGGGCCCGATCTGGGGGCCGGCGCCCTGGGGACCGAAGGCCAGGTCGGCGGGGATGTAAAGCTCCCAGCGGTCGCCCTCCTTCATCAGTTGCAGGGCCTCCTGCCAGCCGCGGATGATGCCGCCCAGCTCGAAGGTGGCCGGCTGGCCACGCTGGTAGGAATCGTCGAAGACGGTGCCGTCGATGAGCCGGCCGCGATAGTTGACCATCACGGTATCGGTGGTCTTGGGGCTCTTGCCCTTGCCGGAGGCCAGCACCTTGTATTGCAGACCGCTGGCGGTGGTTTTCACCTCCGGCTTGGCCTGGTTGGCCTTCAGGAATGCCTGGCCCTCGGCCAGGTTCTTCTCGCCCAGCTCCTTGAGCTTGGCCAACTGCTTGGTCTGCATCTGGCGCGAGAACTCCAACAGGGCCTGGCGCTGCTCATCCTCGCTGATCTTGGGCTGGGCGCCCTCCAGGCCGTCCTTGAAGCCCTGGGAGAAGAACTCCGGCGCGACCTTGGCCTCCTTTTCGCGCAGGTCGGCGCCCACCCGCAGGCCCAGGGCGTAGGCCGCCTTTTGCTCGGGAGTGGTCAAGGTTTCGTTGGGGGCGGCCCACGCCGGGGCCGCGCACAGCAGGCACACAATGGCCAGGATCGCGGGGGTCTTCATGTGGTTCGCTAGCCTCATCCGGCGCCGACAGCGTTTGGCGGCGCCCGTTGGGAGGGATGGGCGCTTTGGCAAACCGTGCCGAGCGCCGGAACTCAAGCACCTTAGCATACCTCAAGCCCCGCCGTTGGCAATAGCCTGGGCGTGCTATGGCCCGGTTCAGGCGTCACGTCCCACGGGACAGGTGTCATGCCCGGCGAGACACTCTGGGGTCCGAGGCCGGCCCGGAAGGCCCGGGAACCCGGCTTGGGCCATCGCCGGGCCGGCCGCCGTGGCGGCACAAGGTTTGCTTTCCGTATTTTCAGGCGCACTTTCCACATCCGGAGTCACGCAACATGGATCTAATCGTCTTTCTGCCGCCGACCCAGGAGCCGTCCGTAGACGCCAACCTGCTGGACTTGGTCCGCCAGCTTTGGCGGATGGGGAGGGTGGAGCACCATGCCAGCCTGGAAGCCCTGGGGGCCAGGTTGGGCCGGCCCCGCCCCGAACCATTCCACCTCCTGCTTTGCCCCGCTCATGCCGCAGACCTGGACCGCCTGGTGGCGATGCGGGATTTGCTGGCGGAATCACCCACCATCTGTCTGTTGCCGGATAACCTCCCCCACACCCTGGCCAGGGGGCACCTGCTGCATCCCCGCCTGGTGATCCCTCGTCAGGGTTCCGAGGAGATCATCGCGCAGGTATTGAGAAATTTTCAGAATAGGGATAAGTCTAATTAATACACTCAGGGAGTGGCGGCAATTGAGCCGCCGCTCCGGTGTTCTTCTGAGACGACGCCCCTAAGTTGATGGAGGACCTGCAACCGATGCGAAACATCAAGTTAAGCTACAAGCTGATAGGAGGATTCATCCTGGTGGCCCTGCTCACCCTGGTGGTGGGGCTGGTGGGATGGCTTAATTCGCGCGACCTGGGTGGGCGCATAGCCTTCCTGGGCAAAGAGGTCACCCCGGCGGTGACTCACCTTATGAGCGCCCAGAAGGCCCTGCAGGCCATGCGGGTGGCTCAGCGGACCCTGCTCAACCCCGAGATCGATGAAAAGCGGCGCCTGGATCAGCAAGCCAAGCTGGAGGCGGCCCGTCAGGAGTTAACCAAGGAATTGGATGCGTACGCGGCGTTTCCGCGCACTGGGCAAGAGGATGAGCTATGGGGGAAGCTGGCCGCGCCACTCAAGGATGCCATCGAGATCAACCAACAATTCCTGGATTACTCCCGCCAACTGGAGCAGACCAAGATCCTCAACCCGGTGGCCCTGCTGGAGCGCCTGGAATCATTCCGGGGCGATTTGTACAAGCTCATGGCCGACACCGGCAGTCTGCTCCTGACCGGCGTTGATTCCGCCGGCGGCGGCGACCCCAACATCACCCCCTTCGGCATCTGGCTGAACACCTACCGCTCCCAGAACGAGATGGTCGCCAAGCTGCTGGGCCTGATCAAGCCCGAGCATGAGAACTTCCACAAGGCGGTGAAGGAAATCAAGGACGCCATGAACGAGGGCGGCGAGGCCGAGGCCAAGCTGATCTACCAGACCAAGGTGGCGCCGGCGGCCGAGAAGATGTTCCGCGCCTTCGCCGCCATCCTCAAGGAGGCGGACAAGTCCCGCCAGGCCTATGCCAAGATGAACGAGTCGGCCGAGCTGGTGGTGACCAAGACCCAACCCCTGATGCAGGTGGTGGACCAGTTGGTGCGCCTGAACCTGGATGAGACCGACCAGGCGGTGAAAGAATCGGAGTCGGCCAGTCAGCGGGCGACCCTGGTCTCGCTGGGAGTCAGCCTGGTGGGGGTGTTGGTGGCCCTGGCCCTGGGGATCCTGCTCAGCCTGCTCATCACCCGCCCCTTGAACCGGGTGATCGAGGGGCTCACCCAGGGCTCCGACCAGGTGGCCTCGGCCGCCGAACAGGTCAAGACCGCCAGCCAGGCCCTGGCCTCCGGGGCCTCGCAACAGGCGGCCAGCCTGGAGGAGACCACCGCCGCCCTGGAGGAGATGGCCTCCATGACCCGCCAGAACGCCGACAACGCCGGTCAGGCCGACTCGGAGGTGCGTCTGGCCCGGGATCTGGTGGAGCGGGCCAACCAGGCCATGTCCGAGCTGAGCCGGGCCATGGACGAGATTCACCAGGCCGGCGGCGAGACCGCCAAGATCATCAAGACCATCGACGAGATCGCCTTCCAGACCAACCTGCTGGCCTTGAACGCGGCGGTGGAGGCGGCCCGGGCCGGC
>JAIUYB010000041.1 GCA_020216625.1 Desulfarculus sp. | reverse complement strand
GAGGAATACGAGCAACTTCGGGCTCTGGACCGTCTGCGCCCGGATTCCTCGGCCGCGCTGCTGGCGGCGCTGGCCGAAGAAAAGGCGCTGTTAGACAGGGGGTTGTCCCAACGACGCACCTTCGAGGTGGAGATGGTCCACAAGGATGGACGTCCCTACTGGGTGGAAATTTCCATCAAGCTTTACCGGGACGAGGCCGGCCGGATCAAGATCGCCGGCGTGAGCAAGGACATCGGCCGGCGCAAGGCCGCGGAGAAGGAGCGCGAGGAGCTGATCCAGCGCCTGGGTCTGGCCCTGGCCGAGAAGGAGCGTCTGCTCAAGGAGGTCAAGGTGTTGCGCGGCCTGCTGCCCATCTGCGCCGCCTGCAAGCGCATCCGGGACGTGGATGGCCGCTGGTGGCCCCTGGAGGCCTACATCCGCGCCCACAGCGAGGCCGAGATGACCCACACCATCTGCCCCGACTGCGCCGACGTGCTCTACGAAAAAGACCTGGGGCGCACGCCGGCCTGAGGCCATCAGGCCGTCAGCGGCCGTTTGAACAGGGCCGCCTCCATCTCGCGCCGAATCTTTAGGCCTTCCAGCGGCTTACCGTCGGCGTAGATCCAGCGGCCGAACTGCTCCGCCGCGCCGGAGTAGTCGCCGGCGTTGAGCATCTTGAGCAGGGTGGATTTTTGCAGGTTGCCTTGGCCCACGTTGAAGGTGAAGCTGACCAGGGCCGAAAACTGATTCTCGTTGAGCGGTGCCGTCACCAGCCGTCCCACCGCCTCCTCGGCGATGGCCAGGTCTCCGCGTAGCAGATCCTCGCCCTGTTCGCGGCTGATGGGCTCGTCGAAGTGCTCCCCGGCCAGGATCACATGGCCGTAGCCGATGCTGGGCTTGCCCGCCGGGCAGATATATTGGCGCGCGAAAAATCCCTCCCGCTCCTTGACCAGGTCCAGCCCCGCCTGGTTGATGCGCCGGTCCGCGTGGGTGTCGCTCATGGCCCCCCCTTGTCCGCGCCGCCGTTGCCGCGACGGCGCACAGTGGCTTTGCCGACTCGATCAGGCCGCCAGGCGCTTCACGCCTGAATGTCATGCTTTTAATATACTATTATGCCATGGTGTTTTGACTATTTTCCCGGGGCGTTCCCTGCACCCTTCCGCGGGGGCGGGCGGGATGATGGGCGGAGCGAAGACGACCCGGTCGGGGATCGGGGCGGATTCAGATCATGTTGTCGGCCATCTCGGTCAACACCCGCTCGGGGTCGTCCTGGCGCTCGATCTGGGCCAGGTGGTTTTCCAGGGCCGGGCGCAGACCCTGGCGGTCGATGTCCTGGGGCTCGCGGCAGCGGCCCAGGCGTCGGCAGAGGCGATAGACCAGGCGCTCCCGTTCCGGCAGGGCCAAATAGCCGTCCAAAATGGCCAGCATCCGGGGCTGGTCGTCCGGCAGTCGCCCCTCCACGGTCTCGATCAGGTTCATGATGTGGTCGCTGGCCAGGTAGGAGTGGATGCCGGCCAGGCTGGCGATGAAAAGCCGGATCTCGGCCACCGTCTCGTCGTCGCCCAGTTTCACGAACTCTCCGCTCAGCACGTCCTGATGGAGCTCCAGGTAGCTGGGCACCCGCAGGGTGCGCAGGCGGATGAAATCCGGGTCGATCTGGTTGAGCACCTCGGCCGTGGCCAGGGCGTGTTCGCGCCACCACCTGCGCCCGCCCAGGCCGGGCATCACGTACTCCGACAGCTCCAGGCCGGCGGCCTTGAGGTTGCGCCCGCCCTGGACCTGCTTGGCGGCGGTGACGCCCTTGTTCATGAACTTGAGCAGGGGGTCGTAGCCGGTCTCCAGGCCCACGTGGACCCGGTCCAGGCCGGCCTGGCGGATCATGGTCAACTCCTCCACGCTGCGTTGGGCGGCGGTGGAGGAGCGGGCGTAGGTGGTCACCCGCTGGACCTCGGGCATCACCCGGCGCAGGTGGCGCAGGGCCTCGGCCAGCACCGCTGGCTCCAGCACCAGGTTGTTGGCGTCCTGCAAAAAGACGTTGCCGGTGCCGTAGTAAAGCCAGGCGGCCACGTTGCGGAAGCTGTCGGACAGGCCGGGGTTGCTGAACACCGCCTGGACCACCGCGTCGTCCACCCGTCCGCCCCGGCCCATCTGGCGCGAGAGGGTCAGTATTTGATCGCGCATGGCGGCCGCCGCGTCGATGTCGGCCTTGATCTCCTCCAGGGAGCGGCGGCTGAACTGGCGGCGCTTGTAGACCGGGCAGAACTTGCACTTGTTCCAGGGGCAGTTGCGGGTGAAGCGCAGGAGCAGGCTGCGGGCCTCGCTGGGCGGCCGGATGGGGCCTTGCTCGAAGCTCAGGCTGGGGTCCAGGACTGGGGCCATGATGGTTTTCCTCCGCTGGCGGCGGGCAAGCCTGCCCTCAAGTTAGGGGCAAGGCCGGGGGCTGTCAAGGGAAGCCGCCGCCATCAACCGTCTCCGGACTTGACAGGGAGCGAGCTGGCTCTTGTAATGAAGGCATCACCTGGCTGGCGGCGGATCGCCCGCCGCCGGAACGCGCGCTGACTTGCCCATCGCCGCCCCCTGAGGGCCAAGGAGGATCCCGATGCCCGCCAAGAAAATCCTGATGCTGGTCGGAGATTTCGTCGAGGATTACGAGGCCATGGTGCCCTTCCAGATCCTGACCATGGTCGGCCACCAGGTGGACGCGGTCTGCCCCGGCAAGAAGGCCGGCGAAAGCGTGGCCACGGCGGTGCATGACTTCGACGGCTTCCAGACCTATTCCGAAAAGCGCGGCCACAACTTCGCCATCACCGCCGATTTCGCCGCCATCAAGGCCCAGGACTACGACGCCCTGGTCATCCCCGGCGGCCGCGCGCCGGAATACCTGCGCCTGGACCCGGCGGTGCTGGCCCTGGTGCGCCACTTCGCCGAGGCCAACAAGCCCATCGCCAGCATCTGTCACGGCCAGCAGATCCTCACCGCCGCCGGGGTGGTGGGCGGGCGCACCTGCACCGCCTACCCCGCCGTGCGTCCGGAGCTGGAGGCTAAAGGCGCCACCTGGCAGGAGGTCAACGCCACCTTCAGCAACGCCTGCGTGGACGCCAACCTCTGCACCGCCCCGGCCTGGCCCGCCCATCCGGAGTGGATGCGCAAGTTCTTGCAAATGCTGGGCAGCAAGATCGAAGCCTGAGCTTTTCACGGTCGCGAGCGCGAGGCCGGTCCCTCGGGGGGCCGGCCCCGCTATTTGGTCCGCTGATGGAGAGGCTACTCGTACAGGGTGCGCTTGGCGCGGGGCACCATCACCGGCCGCAGCACCTTGAGCACCTCGATGGAATTCTTGTAGGCGTTGCTGACGCGGATGTTGTCCAGGGCCAGGGCGATGATCTCGGCGATGGCCTGCAGGAAGGTCAGCTCGGGGTTGCTGACCTCCCAGGGTTCAGCGCTGTAGAGGCGCAGCACTCCCAAGGGCTTGCCGCGCAGGATCAGGGGCACGCTGACCAGGGAGCGAATGCCCTCGCGCTTGGCCTCCTCGGGATACTGCAGGCGGGGGTCGTCCTCCACGTTGTAGATCACCACCGGGCCTTCGCTTAAGGCCGCGGCGATGGACCGGGCCGCGCTCAGCGGGCCCTTGTTCAGGTAGGCTTGGCTCAGGCCATAGGAGCTGGCCACCTCCAGCTTGCCGCTGCGCCGGTTCAGCAGCAGCAGGGCGCAACCCTTCAGACTCAAGATCTCGCTCAGGCTCTGCACGATGTGGCGGGCGGCATCGCCCATGTCCTTGACCGAGCTGATGATCTCGCTGATGCGTCCCAGGGTCTGGTAGTTGATCTCCCGCGTCTTCCTGCGCATGGTCGCCTCCTTTGGGCCAGGGGTTTCCCGCTGGCGAGGCGGTGGCGGCGAGGATGCGCGATCCGGGTGGAAGCGTGGGCGCGGATTGGTCCAGGGGCCGGACCAAGGGCGCGAAAAGTGAGGCGGGACTCTGTTTGGCCGCCAGCGGCCGGACACCAACGGCGAGTCGGGTGCATATCCTATTTTTTATTATCCCTTTGCTCCATGATTCTGGTCAAGCTCCGCCGTGTGTCATTTACCCCTAGCGGGCGGTGAGGGGTTGCGGATTGTGATATGATTAGGAATCATTTCTACCAACAGCGAGGCGTGACGCCCCTAACGCAACCCAGGGATATGAAAGGAAATGAGCACGATGGCCTTCATCAACTGGAGCGACAGGCTGGAAACTGGAATCAGCAAGGTGGACCAACAGCACCAGAAGCTGGTGGCCATGGTCAACGCCCTTTACGATGCCATGAAGGACGGCTCTGGCCAGGAGGTGCTGGGAAAGGTGCTGACGGGCCTGGTGGATTACACCCGCACCCACTTCGCCGCCGAGGAGGCCCTGATGAGCCAGTTTGGCTATCCCGGCCTGGCCGCCCACAAGGTCGAGCACGACAAGCTGACCGGCCAGGTGGCGGAGCTGCAGGCGCAGTTCCAGTCCGGCAAGGCCGCGTTGACCTTGAAGGTGGCCAATTTTTTGAAAGATTGGCTCTCGGGCCACATCCTGGGCGTGGACCAGCAATACGCGCCTTTCTTGAAGGGCAAGGGCGTGCGCTAGTTGAAATGCCTGGACCACAAATGAACGCCCCCGGGGACAACCCCGGGGGCGCGTTTTTTCCGGCTGGATCAGGCTACAGGCACTCGGCCGCCATCTCGGCCAGGTCCATCACCGCGATCTTCTCATCGAGATTCTCGCCCTTGGCGCTGTCGGTGAACATGTTGATGCAGTAGGGGCAGGCGGTGGCCAGCACCTGGGCGCCCTTGGCGTCGGCCTCGCGGATCTTGTGGGTGCTGAAGCGCTGCTCGGGCTCGGCCTCCATCCACAGCCGTCCGCCACCGCCGCCGCAGCACATGGAGAGGTTGCGGCAGCGGTCGAACTCCATCACCTCGGCGCCCATGGCCTTGAGCAAGGCGCGGGGGGCGTCGTAGACCTTGGTGTGGCGGCCCAGGTAGCAGGGGTCGTGGTAGATGGCCTTCTTGCCCAGGGGCTTGCTGAACTTCAGCTTGCCCTCGGCCGCCAATTGCTCCAAGAGCTGGGTGTAGTGCACCACCTCGAACTCGCCGCCGAACTCGGGGTACTCCTGGGTGAAGGTGGCGTAGCAGTGGGGGCTGGTGGTGATGATCTTCTTGACCCCCTTGCCCTGGAACAGCTCGATGTTCTTCTGCACCAGGCCGCCGAACTGCTCCTCGTCGCCCATCTTGCGCAGGGTCTCGCCGCAGCAGGATTCCTCGTTGCCGATGATGCCGAAGCTGACGCCGGCCGCCTTGAGCACCTTGTTCAGGGCGCGGGCGATGGCCTGGGAGCGGGGGTCGTAGGCCGAGGTGCAGCAGACGCTGAGGAAGTATTCGGTGCCGGCCTCGAAGCGGGGCACGTCCTGGCCCTCGGTCCATTTCTCGCGCTTGTCGCGGTCCTCGGACCAGGGATTGCCCTTGGAGTGGATGGAGCCCATGATGGTGCGCAGCATCTGGGGGCCGCCGCCGCTCTCGGCGATCATGGCGCGCATGGCCCGGACCACGTCGATGATGGCCACGCCGCGGGGGCAGTTTTCCACGCACAGCCGGCAGGTGGTGCAGGCGTAGAGGATCTCGTCGGACTCGAAGCCCTCCAGGCCCATCTGGCCCATGCGGATCAGGTTGCGGGTGCGGAAGGGCGAATCCACCGCGGGCCAGGGGCACAGGCCGGAGCAGAGGCCGCATTGCATGCACTGATAGAGAGTGTCGCTTCCCATGGCGGCGATGGCCTGGGAGACCTCCAAGAAGGGCGTGACGGACATGGCAGCATAACTCCTTGTCAATAATGGCATTCAGGCGGGGTCTCCCCCAGGGGGCCCCGGCCACGCGTGCTGGGTTGTACGGGTCGCCGCAACATCCTTAGCAGCCTGGCGAGAAGGTGTCAAGCCGCTAGTTACCGAATGCACTAGGGGATGGCTGGGAATAGCTCGGTATGCACCCGCCGAGGCGTCAGCCCTGGCGGCACAGACGGCGGAAGACCAGCAGCGCCTCGGGGATCAGCGAACGCACCACCGCCGCCGGCTCGATGGCCAGGCGGCGCTCAAGGTCGCTGTAGCGGCCATAGGAGCGGGTCAGCTCCGGCACCAGGGGCGAGAACTCGGCCTGGATCTCCAGCGGACGCATGGCCAGGTCCACGATGGGGTAGGCCTCGGCCGCCACCCCCCGCACCCAGCCCAGGCGACGCATCAGATCGAAGCGCACCTGGTCGGCCAAGAACAGGAAGGCGTCCAGAGCCTCGACCTTGGGCTTGGCCTCCAGGTAGGAAAAGCGCTCGCCCGCGCCCCAGCCCCGCACCCCCAGCACCACGTCGTAGAGAGCCAGGGTGGCCTCGTGGCCCAACTCGGCCAGCAGCGCCAGGACCGGGTCGGGCAAATCGCTGAAACGGGTCTCGGCCTGGGGGCGATAGCCCACTTTTTGCTCCCAGCGCCCGAAGGCCTGGGCCGCCGCCCGCCGTCGGCGGGTGTCCCAAAGGTTGACCAGTTCGCCCATGACCTCGCCCCGGCCCGCCTATTTCAGGTAGGCCCGGCCCTCCTCGGCCGCCGGCAGGGTGACCAGGAAGCTGGCCCCCTCGCCCTCGCGGTTGTGCAGCTCCACCTGGCCGAAATGGCGGGTCACGATCTTGTGGACGATGGAGAGCCCCAGACCGGACCCGCTATCCTTGGTGGTGAAGAAGGGATTGAAGATGTTGTGAATCACTTCCATGGCGATGCCGCCACCGGTGTCGGAGACCTCCCCGGCCACGAACTGCTTGCCCTCCCTCACCACGGCGAAGGTGCGCAGGGTCAACTGCTTGACTGGCCGCCCGGCCATGGCCTGCAAGGCGTTCAGGAAGATGTTCAGGAAGACGTGCTTGATCTGGCGCTCGTCGCAAAACACCCGGGGAAGATCCTTGCCGTAGCGCCGGCTGATGCTCACCCCGCCCTCCTCCACCTCCCGAGCCATGAACTCCAGGGCGGAATCCATGATCAGGTTCAGGTCGTGCTCCTCGAAGTGGTTGCGGGCGTCGGTGGAGAAGTCCAGCATCTCGTTGAGGGTGCGCTCCAGCCGGCTGACCTCCTCGATGATCACGTCCAGGTAGGGGGTGATGTTGGACTCGTCGCCGACCTTCTTGCGGATGCGGCGGGTGAAGCCCCCGATGCTGACCAGGGGGTTGCGGATCTCGTGGGCCACCCCGGCCGCCACCTCGCCCAGGGCGGCCAGCTTATCCGCCTCCAGCAGACGGTTGCGCATCTGGGCCAGCTCCCGGTTGGCGCTCTCCAGATTGTGGTAGAGCCGGCTGGCCTCCACCGCCAAACCGCCCTGGTTGGCCAGCATGCCCAAGAGCTTGAGGTCGCGCTCGACAATCGGCCGACCGCTGACCGCGTTATTGACCAACAACGCCCCCACCACTTTGTTCTTGGCGAACATGGGCACGATGGCCAGGGGATGGGGGCCCATGGCCTTGACCACCTCCGGGCGCAGTTGGGGGGCGCGGGCAGGGTCTTCCACCAACATCGCCCGCCGATCCGGTACGTTGAAGTCCATGGCCCGCTCGGCCTCGCTCAGGCTGAATTCCAGGCCGGCCAGGGCGGGATCGCTCAGCTCCGGCCGCAGACCGCGCTGCTCCCGCAGCTCGTTCAGGGACTGGGTAAGCTCCTTGGGCAAAGGGCCCAGGCTGGCCTTGGTGGTCTCGGCCAGGGGTCTCATGGTCTGCCGCTCCTCGTCGGCCAAAAAGAGCACCACCCGGTCGTGGTCCAGGCCGGCGGGGTGCACCACCGCCCGCAGGATGATGGCCACCGTGAGATTGAAGTCCACCGTGGTCATCAACACCGTGCTGACCTCGAACAACGTGGCCAGGTCGCCGACCATTTCCTCGTTGCGCTGGGCCAGGTCCTCGACCTTCTGGAAGGTCAGGGCGTTTTCCAGGGCCGGGGAGACCATGGAAGCCATGGTGGCCAAAAGATTGCGCTCGTCGGGGCCAAAGCCGGGCTGCTGGCCGGCCTCCAGCACCATCTTGTCGAAGACGCAGAGGTGACCTTCGTAGTGGCCCTTGAAGGTCAGGGGCACGCACAGCCCCTGGCGGGGGCCCTGGCCGTCGTCGACCTCCGCGGCCGGGCAGGTCCCACCCTCGCGTTGGTCGGCCTTGATGGCGCAGTAGTCGCGGCAGCCCTGCTCGCCCAGGCACCCGGCCGGAATCTGACCGAAGGTGGCCCTCAAGGCGCGGCGATCGCTGTTGTTGCCGAAAACGCTGATCAAGCCGCCCTTGGCCACCAAAAGCTTGGCGCAGATGCCCACCACCACGTTCAGCAACTCATCCAGCTCGATGGTGGAGACCGCCGCCCGGCCCAGGTCGGAGAGCACGTTCAACTCGGCGATGCGCTTCTTGGATTCCAGGTATAGGCGCGAATTGCGGATGCTGCCGGCCATTTCGCGGCAGATCATCTGCAACAGGCGCAGGTCGCCGTCGGGCAGGCTGCGCTGGGCCGGAAAGATCAAGAGCAGCACGCCATAGAGACGGTTGTCGTCCATCACCGGCAGCAGAGCGGCCAACTCTCCGGGGACGCAGAGGTTCTCCAGCACCTGGTCGCCGCATTTGGGCGGCACCCGCACCAGTTGGGGCTCGCGTCGCAGGGCCACCTCGCCCACCCGGCCCTGACCGAACTCCTGGGGCAGCAGATCGGCGGCGGGCTGGTCCTTGGGCCAGGAATTGGCCTTGACCAGGCTGCTGCGGGCTGATTCCTGGATGAACAGGACGCTCTGGCGTGATTGGTAATGGCTGTGCAGCACTCCTAAGATGGTGTCCAGACGCTCGCCCACGTCCACGGTGGAGTTGGCGATCTCCACCACATGGGCCAGGACTTCGAAGTGGCTGTCCAGCGACATGGCG
Organism: Desulfarculus sp.; assembly: GCA_020216625.1. GTDB lineage: Bacteria > Desulfobacterota > Desulfarculia > Desulfarculales > Desulfarculaceae > JACRDC01. The sequence goes on along the minus strand of JAIUYB010000041.1, from coordinate 1,443 downwards.
ATCAGGCGTCGGTCTGGGCCTGGCTTATGGCCCGGGCCCGCTGGTAGATCTCGTCATAGACCGGCGTGGCCTTGTCCCAGGAATAGTCCTGGGCCATGCCGCGCAGCATCAGCTCGCGCCACAATGCGGGCTGACGGTAGGCCTCCAGGGCGCGGTGCAGCGCCTCCAGGAAGGAGGGCTGGTCATAGGCGGTGAATTTGAAGCCTTGACCGGGCTGATCGGGGCGCTGGTCGGTGACGGTGTCCTCCAGCCCACCGGTGGCCCGGACCACCGGCACCGTGCCATACCGCATGGCGTGCAGTTGATGCAAGCCGCAGGGTTCGTAGCGGCTGGGCATCAGCAGCATGTCGCTGCCGGCCACCAGTTGGTGGGCCAGATCCATCTCGTAGCCCACGAACACGCCCAGGCGCTCGGGGTTGCGCCGGCGCAGATCCTGCAAAAGGGCGTGGTAGCGGTCCTCGCCATAACCCATCACCGCCAGGTCCAGGCCCATCTCCAGGATGGTCTCCAGGCTGGAGGCCAGCAGGTCCATGCCCCGGCGGTCCACCAGCCGGCCGATGAAGCAGGCCAGCGGGCGGCCATTGCCCGGGGCCAGGCCCATCACTTGACGGGCCTGTTCGCCGCAGCGGAGCTTGGGAGCCAGGTTGTCGGGGCCGTAGGTGGCCGCCAGGTGGGGATCGCGGCTGGGATCCCAGGTCTGGTGATCGATGCCGTTGGTCACCGCCACCAGACGCTCACGCCGGGCTTGGAGCACCCCCTCCAGGCCGAAGCCCATCTCCGGGGTCAGAATCTCCTTGGCGTAGGTGGGGCTGACGGTGGTGATCATGTCGGCGAAGACCAGCCCGGCCTTCAGGAAATTGATCTTGCCGTAGAACTCGATGGCCTCCGGGGTGAAGTATTCCCAACCCAGGCCGGTCAGGGGCATGTCGTAGTGCCAGAAGATGCCCTGGGTGCCCAGGTTGTGGACCGTCATCACGGTGCCGGCCTGCTTGAGCAATGGCTCCTGACCGTAGATGGCCCGCAGATAGAGGGGAATCAGCCCGGTGGTCCAGTCGTGGCAGTGGATCAGATCCACCGGCTGGCCCAGGGCCAGGGCCAGCTCCATGGCGGCCCGGCTGAAGAAGATGAAGCGTTCGGCGTTGTCCTCGTAGTCGCCGTAGGCGTTGCCGTAGAGCCCCTCGCGGTCGAAAAGGTGCTCGTGGCCAATCAGGTAGATATCGACCCCGGGGCCGGCCGGCAGACGGTGCACCTCCGCCCGGTGGCGGCGCCAGGAGACCGGAACCTCCAGGGTCAGGTCCATCCGCTCCAGGCGGGCGGCGACATCGGCCGCCAGCCGGCAATGGGGGGTGACCACCGAGATGCGATGGCCGCGTTTGGCTAGGGCCAGGGGCAGATCGTGGGACACCTCCGCCAATCCGCCCACCCGGGCCAGGGGCCAAACCT